>NZ_JBLVOM010000248.1:0-3693 GCF_053543775.1 Acinetobacter endophylla
CATTTTCTAAGATATGACCTTGATCAGCATTAGCATCAGGCAACATAATCCGGCGCAATCCGACATCAACTAAATAGTATTTTTCAGAGGATTGTAATAACTCACGCCCGCGTACTTTAAATTGTGCGGCGCTATAAAATAGCAAACTGTCCTGTAAGCCCTGAATATAGCGTTTTACTGTTTCAAATGAGATTTTAACCCCACTTGAAACAAAGGTATTTTTAATTTTATTGATGGAAATGGGTGAGCCTGTCACGCTTGCCAAATATCTTGCGACACGCTCGAGAGAGTTAATATCGGCCGTATTCAAACGGGGAATAACATCTTTAAACATTACACTGGCATAGACCGCTTGCAAGTAATCATAGGTTTCCTGCTGGCTGGTCATGGCAAGCGTATAGGGGAAACTACTGTGCGTGTACATGGCATACAAATCACGATTGGATAATTGTTGGATGATCGGATTATTTTCAATATGCCACTGTTTAAACTCTTGGAATGAAAGGGGTAAAACATGTTGCTCGATATAGCGTCCTGTGAGTAAAGTCGCAAGTTCTCCACTCAGAAAGAATGCGTTTGAACCTGTAATATATAAATCGATATAATCTCGAACATATAAAGAGTCGACTACTTTTTCAAAATTAGTAACATGTTGTATTTCATCTAAAAAAACATAGTTTTTTTTGCTTTTATCAACTTTAGACAGTACATAATCATGTAGTTTACGGTAATCTGTGAGTTCTTCAAATTCCATAAATTCGAAATTGATAGCAATGATGTTTTCGGCTTGTACACCCTGTGCTTTTAGGTCTTGTTGAAACATCGCTAACAAGGTGGATTTTCCAGAGCGACGTACACCCGAAAGCACTTTAATGACATCACGGTCTTGCCATGTATTCAGAAATTTTAAGTAGCCATCACGTCGAATATTAGCGCTTCTCATTGTTTACACTTGAAATCTAAATTTTTAATTAATTCTATCAAAGTTTAGAACCTAGATGTAAAAATATTCAATTTTAAAAAAAGTTTAAAGTTTAAGTGAAACATTCAAAGCTACTGTTGAAGCATGCAAACAGTAGATCTGATAAAAATCCAAATTCTGTCTTTTTAATTATTTTCCATGTCATGTTATGTCATTGATGCTGCGACTTAACTGCTATATAAATTAAGTGAAAAGTAAAAGGAATTAATATGTTAACTAGAGTGGAACTCATTTTTGTTGTGCTGATGGTCTCAGCCTTAATCCTAATTGCTTATGAAATGCTAAAAGGTTTATTTTAGAGCATCTATACAATTTTTGATCAAAAAAAAGCCCACAGAGGGAATCTATGGGCGAAACTAAGGACCTTGACGGTCATTCAGAAACTACAGCTAGTTTCTGGTTGTGATTCTGGACTGAATTAAAAATAACCACATTGGCTGAATGTATCAAAAGTTAAATCATGTGATTAATCATTGATACATCTGCAAAAATGAGCTCATCGCTCTGTTGATTAATACAGTAATTCACCAAACAAATCCGCTCTAATCTCTTCCAGACTCAGATCTGATTTCATTCTATTACAGATGGGATGAACCAACAGACCATTCTCTAGAACGCCTTGCCCACCTACGGCTTTGGCAATCCTATGATCCGATTCAGTAGAATCAAGATAGATCAATCCATCACAAATGAGGCAAAAGTTATGATTACCCACCACAAAATTGTGCTTAAGCAGACTCTTGGTTAATGCCGAAAAGGCCTTTGGCTTTGATCGAGAAATTGGACTAATCGACTCCACATATCCCACCACATTCTTGACTACTGCATCATCATAACCACCCAAAAATCTTTCGACATAAAACTCGTTAAAGTTTATGTACTTGAAGGCCTTAGACATGGACAGAATAAAGGTATTCAGGCATTCCTCATCATCAAAATCAACTTCCATTTCCAAGCTTAAGCAAATAAAGGCTTTATAGACAATTTGTAGCCGATCATAGCCCTTGATACCACTGCCGAACTTGCCGACCGTTTCGGTGGTCGCCACGGGGAAATTGGCGATCAAGAACTCAATACTACGGCGTATCCGGGTGAAGTCCTTGAAACTAATCTTTCGATGATGAATCTGCATGCGGCTTTCATGAATTTCATACACAATTGAAAACCATGCAAGAAAAGAAGTAATCTGAAAACGCTGATCCTTATAAAAATATAAGTATGGATGTAAGCCCAAACTCGGAACCCCAGCATTTTTTACAGGCGTCGCTATCCTGCAAAGAATGGTCAACAGATGCGACATTAGGTTTTCAACGCGCTCCCCCTGATTCAGACTCATAATATTATGAATCTGATCACCCGCAATGATATTCATCAGCTCATTGACCAAGCCAATTTTTTTGCCATGACTCATTTCATTGTCTAATAAAATGGTCGAAAAAAGTAGCTGGTGGATCCTCTCCCCTAACTCAATCAACTCATTTAAACGTGTATATTGGAGCTCTTCTAGGTTAGATTTATTGTCATTGATATAACAACAGGCATAGATCGCATAATACGCGTCACTACCGCGATTTCTGAGGTGATATTCCTCATATTTATCTAAACGTTTAGTATCTGAGTTAATCGATTGAAATACCCGTCGCGCATCTTCCGGGGTCCCCAGTACCTGCCGGAAACTGATTTTAATATCGCCTAATTTCGATTTTTTTTCTGCAAATTCGGCATCAGTACAAATTTTTTGAAAATCAGCAAGATCTCCTAAATAATTGCGGAGGTAACGAATATCTTGTTTTTGTTGATCATTGAAATTAGGTGCTTGAGGGACTTGCTCATCCGCAAAATATCTATTGATCCACGCATAGATACAGGAAAGACGATGTGCTCCATCAATAATGTAAATATTGCTGTGTATATCTTTCCAATACAAAATGCATAAATTGATGTTTTGATCTTCTGTGCAATCCTCAATAAAGTTTGCAATTTCTTGCACGCTCCAACATTCCGTAGAACGCTGGTTATCCGCCTTAAATAAACATTTGATGATTGGATGCTTTTCAAAATCAGTCAGTGCCACTTCAAAATTGTCACGCTGCATTGAAGGTGACATTTCTTCTGGCAACATGACTTTACGCTGAATAATATTGGTCAATAGTCGTGTAGAACCCATTTCTTATTTTCTCCAGGCAACACTTTCCTACTTTCGCTCAAGTACGAAATTTGAAAATGTATATAGTTCGATTTGGTTAAAGCTGTGAATTAAATGACCGTCAATATCCAGTCAGCGCTAACAAAAGAGACCTAAGAGAAATGGGGGGATTAGATAATAAAATCTTCATGTTTAGTACCTGTAGTTTAGAGTTCACTATCTACAACCATCTTTTCCACGAGATGGAGGTAGACCAAACAGGGGTGGAAATACCGCACTACAGAAGACGGCCAGTCATAGACTGCCCTGCCTGGCCTACCATAATGGCAAACTAAGCATAATAAGCACAAAAAACCGCTAAAGCGGTTTTAATGCTTCTGTAGTAATTTTCAGGTTTCCACGCCCGATTACAGATTTTGCTGTAACGTAATTATCATATGGGTATCTTTTTCTTTGGTCAAACCGAATTAGAATTTTTTTATTCATTTTTTAGTGATATTTTAAAATTGAATGCTGGCTTAATTTTTTCAAAATTTTAGCCGAAAAATCCCTGTATTTTACCTAC
>NZ_JBLVOM010000249.1:0-12787 GCF_053543775.1 Acinetobacter endophylla
CCGCTGCCTCTGACCATTAACTGTAATATTTTACGAGTAATGCCAGAATTACATCCTAGATAGCTCAGAGCATGGTCACCAATAAACTGACGTTTGCAGTCTTTGCATTGGTAGTTTTGTTTCCCATCTACTTTGATGCCATTTTTCTTTATACTGTCACTGAGGCAGGTTGGACATTTGATTTCTAGAGTTATTTGCATTTCTCTATTTTATCAAAATTCAACCTGCTTTTTTTTAGCATACTTTTTGATACACCACCCGAACAACTTCTACCAGTAAAAAATTAACCCCGAAAAGTTCAATGTGTTTTTCAATCTCTTCAACAGGGATTTCCAACTGCATTGTAGATACGAGGCTTTCTACGTGGACCAGTGGCTTACCAATTTGCTGTAACTTTTCATAAAGCTCATTTGCATTCATGGGTTGGTTCAATCCGTTTTTTATATTTTATTCAGCACAGCCAATGTCGCATTGAGCATATCGACTGAAACCTCTAATTTTTTTGCTAAACGGGCCATGTGGCCGTCATCAAGTATTCTTAATGCCTTATGTAATGAAGTATAGTTTTTTAGCTCTGAAAACTCTTCAATTTTTTCATTGATATAGACATCATCTAAACCAGCTTCTTCAAAACACTCAATTACAGATAAGCCAACATATGAAAGTTTCTGTTTTTTAACATATGTTGATTGTTTTTGGTCTATTAAACCAAGTTTCACAGCAATTTTGTGGCTTTCACCACGCTTAGGTAGTCGATTGTTTGTGATGACCCTTGTATTGAAAAATTCTTTTTTTACTTGTTCAAAAGTCTTAGCCATTACGGGCACCATCAAAAGTTAATTATTTCGATCGTTTACGATATATCTTTAGAAGTACAAGAAGCGAATAAATTATTAATCTTGGTTCGCTCTAGCGCGTGGATGTGCATCTTTATAAGAACTAATCAACGTTTCGTGATCTACAAGAATATATACTTGTGTCGAAGATAGTGATTTATGACCTAGCATTTCCTGAACGGCGCGAATATTTTTTGTTTTGTTATACAAGTGCGATGCAAAACTATGTCTCAAAGCATGAGTACTACCAATATGTCCAGAACCATGCGCCTTTAACAGAGCTGTAATGCATGCACCTAAATGGTTTTTCGCAATATGTTTGCCAGATGGTGCAATGAATAAATATCCGCAGTCTTCTACTCCAGCTTTTGAAATCCAACGATTACGAACTAAAAGCCAAGTAGAAATAGCCTCTAGTGATTTTTTTCCTAAAAAAACAATCCGTTCATTATTTCCTTTACCCAATACCTTTAGTTGCATAGCACTGAGGTTGATATCACTTAGTTTGATGGCATGTAATTCAGAGATACGTAAACCGCCAGAATAAGCAATTTCTGCAGCTGCTAGATCTCTTAACTTTTGATTATTGTATTTCGGATTTAATGGCGTCTTGTTATCAAGTATCTCATTCAACGTATTCACGGCGATCGGGCGCGGTAAGCTTTGATTTTTGAACTTAACCCGAATGTCAGAAAAGAAGTTTTCAGGTATATATTCCTTACGCAGACAATAGTTCAGGAAGTTTTTTAAAGCTGATAAATTTTTGTTGAGTGTTCTTGCAGAAACAATATCAACATCGATTCGATGCAACCGAAATGATGTGATGTAATCGCGGTCTAGTTCCAATAGATGTTTACCTTTAAAAAAAGGCATTTCTAACATCAAAAGTAAGCTCTTTTTGTATTCATTAATTGTCATGTCGGACTTATTTTCAAGCTTCAGGCTATCCAGCCATTCTTGAATCAATTCCTCATTCGTCATGCTATGCATGGAAAGGTTTTCCGACATAATAATGCTTAAAGCTCTTGGATGGTTTTTTCTAGCTGAACCTGTTCGTCAGCCTTACTTAATTTTATGACATTTTGCACAATATCCATATATTCTTTTACTGATATTTTGCCATCTGCTTTCGCTGCGTCCACAGTTTTGCGTAAAAATGGATTATCTGAATATTTTTGGAATAAAGTGAAGGCTTTAAGGTCATTCAACGCGTCTGCATTAATTGAGCCATTAGAATGTTTAATGATGCAATTTTTCACCTGGTTTTCAGGTGTTTTGATGTAAGTAACTTCGGGCATAAATAGTTTGTATTTTGTAACCAATTGCACCTCATTAGAAGCTAAGCAACTGTATACAATTTGCGATATTGGTTCTTTTGGACCACTAACACTCCACCCTCCCGTAACCATTAAAAATGGGATGTTTGAATACGGGTATTTGAATGTATCATCAACCAGCTTATTAAACTCATATGCTGTCGATAGGTAGCGATCGTTTGTAAAAACATCAACATGTGACATATCCTTCGGAACTTCTGTGCATCCCCCGATCATGATTACAGATGCAATTGAAAGAAGTAATTTCTTCATAGTTCTAACCTTAATTAGATATCCTTTCTAAGTTACAAGTAACTTTTGCTTAGGCTACGGTTAATATTTATCCAGGAACAAAATAAAGCGGTCGATAGTGACCGCTATATACATTAGAAATTGAATTTTTCAGTGTTGTACGCATAGATTTTATTAATATCAATGCGTTTACCTTGCATGGTTGTTATTGCAGTTGGTTGGAATTTAATTGCAAGATCTTTAATTTCAACGTCTTTCCATTCTGGCATGGAAGACGGTATATCAATAGTGCGGCGCTCTTTGGTACGGGTAGCTGGTATCCAGTGGTTTAACTTAACCATTGAGTCACCTAACAATGTACCTCTTTTGCGATCAACAATGCGTAAGTTTCCTTCCACCGAACGTATTTTTAAACCAGAATAGTTATCAATTCCATAAGTAAATGTGTTTTGGTTTTTACCGTAAAAACGTACTGTAAATTGATCGCGCATATAATAATCGTAATGTGCTTTTAATACCTGAAGCATAGTTTCACGATCTACAACATTTTCGACAATATCTTTGTCAGTACGTAAGGACTGCAGTTTATTAAGTGCTGGTTCAACATTCAATTGTTCGTCTGATACGTTTGGATTAACTAAAGGGTTACGTTGAGGGTAGAAAATATCGTTTAAGTAAGCTGTGTGCTGAACTAATAAATACATCGCTCGTTGTCGAGTATTCATCTGTTGATAAAGGTGAGCTGTCGCTTTGTATCGTTGATTTGAATTGTTCTCAAAATAGCTATCAGACAGTTTATATTCGCTGATTTCAGGTGTAAGGCCACCAGCAACAACATTAAAGTTTTTAGATGGCGTTAAAAGCCCCACGTAAGCTTCTTTAAAGTTTGGATTTGGGGTTGGTACATCATCATAAGCAAAAGCAGTATGTGCTATTACAGTACCAAGGATACCCACCATCGCAGTTTTTAATAGTTTCATTCAGTATTCTCTGTATAACTTTAAAAGGGTTTTATGTTTGAAAGTATAATACTTTATTTTTGTGCATTTAAAAAACCACTATTTAAACTTAAAGTAAAAATAATAATATTTCTTAAACCTATTTAACGCCATTCGTTAAACTATCGCTTAATCTCATTAGTCTTTTAAAGGTCAGGTAGTTTTTTGGTAGTAGTTTAGAATTAAGCGTTAAATTTGAGCATTGATCTAAGTCAATTTGGGCATTTTGATCGATAGGAAAGAGTTGTCCTTGATATGCAAAACCAGTCGAATTTTTAGCGATCGACTCAATCAAAAATACACCGTATTTATCTTGTTCCGTGGCCACTGTACTTAAACCACCTAAGGATGTAATCAGGTTTTTAAAATATCCTGGTATTGCGTTCTTAGTGCGTAAGAATTCTATTTGATTTTCAAATGCTTCAGGTGTGAGACATAACATAAAAGCATTTTTCTTTTCTTCTGGCGTTTCAAATACCTTGCCATTGGTCCACGACAGGATATTCGGCTTGAATACATGCAGTACTTCAACCGATTTAAGAAGATCCGCTACATTTGTTTTATGTTGTTCATCGGCTTCAGGCACAAACTGATTTTTGGTATATACCGCAGTACAAAACCACTCATAATCAATTAGCTGATTATCGGCATCTAATGGTTCATACAGCAAATACACGGCGCTATCACGCTTAATGGCCAACAGTGGTGATACTGCATATTGTTCTGCAAACTGAGTGATTGCATCCAAGAGCTCACTTGATATGTTGAGTTTTTTGGCATTGAATTCATCGCAAATTAACAGTAATTCTTGAGTGAGTGTTGGTACCACGTTTAACGGCGAACCAGTCTTGTTCAGCATCTCGTTAATAGCATTCTCAATTGCCCCTTTTGTTAGGCTATTGATGAACTGCAGCTGCTCTAATGAGATCCCTTCATGATCCAAAGCCTGTATGACCAGATCAAAAGCATGACGAATTTTCTTCTCAAAATGGTTTGCGTACGATAATCCCCAAGCGTCAGAAAAAAATGAGACTGTTTGTTCTGTATAGCTGGTATTCATTAGGGTTTTGGCAAGTTGCGCGTTACCGATTAAGTCACTTTCATCTTCTAATTTTTTACGCAAGTACTTCTCAATACCTTGTTTGCGAACGTACTGGATCTTCTTCAGGTTTTGACTTGATAGCCAAGTCTTATATTGCGATACAGCATATTGAATGTTCATATCGGCATATGCAGTAATACGGCAAGGTATACCATCAAAGAACGTTGGTAGAAGCACCTGTAAGAGCTCTAAATCACAAAGAGAAGCATAGATAACGCCGTCAGCCACTTCAAGGTCTGTAATCTTCACTGAGAATGAGTGAATACCGACTCGAACCAGTATTAATTTATCGGTATTTATTAGCACCGCATCATAAGAACTTTCACTGGTGATATTGTTTGCTTTAACCCATTTTTCCCAATGGTTAACGATATGGCCAGAAAGCGCTTCACGAGTATCGAAAGGTTGATCTAGATCTGCAGTTGCACTTATGAACGTATCTAAGCTAAACGCATATCGTAAAGGCTTTAGCTCGATATATGTCTCAATCGCTGTTGTATGTTGCTGAATACCATTAGTAATGCTTTGGAGCTTCAGTGCATAGTTCAAAGCCTCAAGCTGGAGCACTTCATCATCACCGATCTGCTGAAACACCGATGTAGCATATGAAAAATTAGTTTGTTCGCCGTGAATATAACGTCTTTCTTGCCCAATCTGCAGATACAGATTTTTGGCATCAGATTGGACTAAATCTAGGTAATTTTGTGGCTGAAGATCCTGAGCAAGTTGCGTAAAAGGTATTTTAATTTTTGATACTTTAGGTGCTTTTTTTAAACCTTCAATTGATGTCGGAAATTCAATAACATCTAAAATAAAATCTAGGTTTAAAGTTTTAACATCTATGATCAAATGGTTTTTATAAAAACGTCCAATCAGGTTATTAAAAAAACAAACTTGGGTTTTATGGTTTAGCATAAATATACCTTTATGAATCTTAAAGATCATCTTATAATAGTAGTATAAGTTTTAATACTATTTATCATGTGGTATTTTTAAACAAAGATAAAACTTTTAGTGAGTTGTTTCATGACAGAATCAGTTGTACCAAATAATAGCGCTTCAGAGAACGCACAAATACCAGGTACGATCGGAACATCAGCCGTTGCAGAACACAAGGGCGATAGTTTTAACGGCACAAGCATCATCACGATTGGTCGAGTTGACTTAAGTAGTTCTATTGAGCCTCTATTTGTACCAGTCTCAACATTGTGGTCCATCACACCGGGTAATTATCCTTTAAGCGCAGAAAATATTAAAAACTGCACGGCAGTACGATTTGAGGGTGAAGAACTACTTACCCAAAACTTCGCATTAGGCTCAATTGTGGTTTATAAAATCAATGGTGTTTTAGGGAACCATGTAATTGTGGTCAGTGAGGATCGAGACGGCGGTAACGATAACCGTGCGATTTACTGCAATAGCTTCAATACAACATGTAATATCTTATCTCAGTACGGTATTGCCTTCGCTGAGCTATATCGCCGCAAAGTATTAGAGCTTGATCAAGTCCTCTATACCAACCTCAATAGATCCCTTTTACAAACTCTCTATGCAGAAAATGAAACTGACGTTATTGATTTAGAGTGGAATACAAAGCACCACCCTACTCTATACGTTCATGCGTCAAACTTAGTTGCATCTGAAGAGCACGGTTTTGTGAAATATGATGGTCGTATGGCTGGTATTGGTACCTTTTCTACAAAATGTCTAACTGCAGACCGTAACGGCAACTTAATTAAACCAGAGCTAGCCTTCCTCAATAACATTATTGAAATTAATGTTACTGAAAAAGATGCGTTAGAGTTCTTGAATTGCTCTATTACGAATAACCGCTTCTTTTCGCGTATGGTTGATCAACTCAAAAGTGCTGGTCGTAAAGAATATGACTTCATCACGAACAACATTGATTTCTTCGCCGTACATGTGAAGCTTAACCTTGAAGAAGATCGTCCTAAAATTACGCGAATGGTTTTAGCACCAGATTTACCAATTCTGGAAAACTATTTGTATAAGCAATACGATCCAACCTACCTTGGTGAAGCCGTTGACGACTTAATTCAGTAATACAGATCTAAAAAAGCTAAAAGCCTACAATGTAGGCTTTTTTAATGCAAAAAGGAAAAGGCTTAATAATTACGGAATCCCAACCTGAATAACTGATATTTTTAGCGACCAAAGATCAAACTAAATAAGTACCCAACCCCTTCACCTTTCATACCATTAGCAATATGAAAAGCAATAGCTAAACAGATGATGACCGTTCCATAGAAAAATAGGTACGGTGCTAAAACACCTTTGAATTTCTTTTCCATTTGATCATGTAATGTGTATTTGATCGGAGCGGAACTTTGATTACGACTATTATCACTTGGAGTATCACGATCTTCTGACTGAATAAGATTGCGAACTCTAGGAGCAACACCCTGATCCCAAGAATATTCTTTAAGTTTTAACTTGTTTACTAGGTATACAATATCATCACTAGCAAGACTAATCCCCTTGGTATGGAGTCTAGACAAAGTATCCACTGAATTGGCAATATCGGTAACATAAAACCACTTTCTTACCGAATGAGACAAATCCATTTGCGTACTAGATAACTCATTCAGGATGATGCAACCACTAATAAAACCTAAGTTTTGGTCGGTAAACAATTCAGCACTTTTGAACCACTCTAAAACAGCAAATCTGTTCTTCCGAATCTGAACAAATGGATTAATCTGAGAGCCACCCTGAACCTCAAGCTCACCATTAATCTGCCATTCCCCATTTTCCGACCCAACCAGATTGCCTGAATAGTTTTTTAGGTCAATAACAACGATTGCTTCCTTGGTGAAAGCAATAACATCAATTTCCTGACCTGACCACATTGTGTTATAGAACAAATAAATCCAATCTTCACTATTACCCCAATGAAGCTTCAATTGGGTTAATAAGTCTTCAAACATTTTTTGTTCATTTTTCAGGTGGCTAACATCACCATAATACGCATGAATAGTCATTATTAATCCTCATCCGTATAAAACAAAACTTCACCGCATTTAGCACAAGAGTTGCGAATTTTGTAAGTATTGTTTTTTAAGGCATATCTGCGAATTGATGTACTTTCGCAAAAACAACATTTCACGATATTTGTAGTCACAACACATTGAGGGTATTCAGTCTTATACCATTCAAGTGTTTGCGTGTTACGAACAAAGCGCTGTCTCTGCCACCCAATTTTCCCAATTGTTCCGTGGTAATGGAAATACAATCCTGCTAGAGAGAAACCACCACCCCAAACCAAAAAGAACAAACCAGAATTACCACCCATCAACACGTAGTTATAAATTAGCGCTGTGAAACCCACCGTCATAAAAAGACCAGTGAATATACTTGAAAAAATCACCTTTTCATTCCACCTAAAGTTTAAAAAATACTGCTTTCAATTAATTTCTAATAACAAATTCGAAATAATCACATCAACCCAATGCTTCTAATTTTCGAGCAATATATTGGTTGATTAAAAGTCAAGTTCCGAAATTTATGGTTTGAGCAATTTCATGATCCAACTATTGCTGATGCTGTAATGGACCCCCAAATGTCAGTTCCAATTTACTAAGCGACAGTTTTATAAAATATCAATAAAATACATTCAATATTCTAAAGAACTGTGCGACAAATTTACTAATCAATGTTGCGATAAGACCAAAAAATTACACTTAACTATGCGACAAAAATAGCAACAGCTAATGTGCAAACAAACACTAGCGTATATTTTGTCGATGTATAAAACCATGAGTAAATAAGCTCATTTTTCTCAGGTTTATTGTTTAAGAGCTTTGCTAAACCGAGCAATACACAAATCAAAGTGGTAGCAATAGTTGCAAACCACAGACCTACCTTAAACCCATAAAACAACATTGATAAATTTGTAATTTCAGCATTTGAGTGAACATAAGTCATAAGAAAACTAAAAAAGAATAATCCAATTACAAATTTCCAAATGAAGATATGGACATTTGTTTTTTTCATCTAAATTCCCTTGAGCAAGCCTTATCGCATGGTTGTTTGGAATGTCGCATAGTTAATTAGAACTCACACCAAAATAATGAATAAAACACCCAATACCATGAGGAAACATAAAAAGGCGAATACATATAGGAACAGGTAAAAAATAACTTTAAAAAAATAATATAGTTTGTTCCTAAATATTCCTTACCTGTTTAGTGATTAAGGCGCTTTAAAATTCAATTGGATTTTATAAGTGTTCAAGACATCTGCTATAACAGTACCTTCAGGGATCTCAATCTTATCCCCTACTTTGTATGTGTTCACAAATTGCCAAAACACCGCTTTTTCTTGTGGATCTAAACGAGAAAGGATGTATAGATAAGCAGATTCAAGCTGTTGTTGGCTTGCATAGCTATCTACTGATACTACTGGCGTAGTTGCGAAGTTATAGTTCAATTCATCAAGAAGAGCTTCATATACAGTCGTACTTGCATACTTGCTGTATTTACCCTTGTTTTCAGGAACCGTATAGCCGTGGTTGTAATTGATCATACGAGCAACGTAACTGGCCAATAGTTCCGAGTTTTTAGGGTTTTGCTGTAAATAGTCTTCCAGCTTGGATTTATCAGCTTCGTGCGCCGTTAAAACCACTTCCCCGTTATTAATAACATTCAAGTTAAGTTTAATGCTCTTAATTTTACGAGGCGGTTGTTCAAATTCCGCACCATTAAAGCGATGTTTAACATTGATATAGTATTGTTCAATTGCATTCGCTTTAACTAAGGGAATTGGTGAAGATGATACAATTGGAGTTTGTGAGACTTTAACGGTTGTGTTGTTGGCATAGAGGTGTGCTGATAGCGAGATTGTACCAATCAGTAAAGCTAAAGTACGTTTATTAAATACCATTTTAAACTTTTCCAGTGAAATAGTCGGTGTTATTTGTGAGAACCAGTTTTACTTTTAAAACTACTTCTAAGCTGTCTTTACAAGATTATACTATTTTTAACATTGCATCACTAATAGTCCTTAAACATTTTTAGTTAATTCGTATCAATCACCGTTAAAACTATCTAATATGTTTAAGAAGTTTAAGCACCCTTTAAAATTTGTTGTGTATTAGGTTTATGGAAACGATTTTAAATTCCTTTTTGTTAAAGTCCATAATTTATTCATTATTGTTTTATATAGTGTATAAGTTTGTTTTTGCTTTATGTGGCGTATTTCGCAAACCTAAAACTAAAGCCAAAAAGAATTCAAAAAAAGGCTATCGTAAGCCTCAAAAGAATCAGGAGCTTGTATCTAAAAAAGTCCTTACAAAAGACGAGATTATAATGCTTGATGCACTAGAACAGGTCATTCCATCACGCAACATTTTGGTGCAAGTAAGCATGAGTGCTTTTATGACCACGCAAAACATAAGTACCCGAAATCAGTTTTCTAGGCTTTACGTGGACTATTTGATTGTTGATGAAGACTACAATCCTATATTATCTATTGAGCTTGATGGGCATTATCACAAATATACCCAGGATAAAGATAAAAGGCGTGACGAGCTTTTGAAGAGTGCTGGCATTACTGTCATTAGGTTTAAGGAAATTCCCGACATAAAAGTTATAAGAAAAACCATTTCAAGGTATATTTAGGTATAAATACGATTAACTCTAATTGATTTTAATAATGTAAATGTGTAAAAATGGTTTTGTCGTAAGAGATATTTTGAATTAATTTTCAAATATATTTCTAAAGGTTTAATCATGAACAACTTAACTCGCAATACTGGAACTAATGACATGTTAAATGTATCAAAACCAGAAAATGTTGCTCAAATGTCACCTGTTGAACTTCAGAATTATATTGAAGAACTTCAACAACAACTAGTCGTTAAAGAAAATAAAGCTTTTCACGATGCTGTTAGTGCCATTAATGCAATCATTTCAGAAAAAATTACTGCCGATGGTGTTGTGGACATCCATACACTTAGCGAATATCTAAAAAACAACCACATTGATACCACAAAAGTTGAGCCTGTAAGACGTCAAAAACGTAAGCTTACGCATGAATGGGTTCACCGTGAAAACAACAGCTTACGTTGGGCTGGTCGCGGTCAAGTAATTAAATGGTTACGTGAAGAAATGATTGAAAAGGGTTTTGATCCTTCAGATAAAGAAGCTGTACGTAGTTATTGCGAACAAAATCTAGACCTTAAAGAGATTTAATCTTTAAAACTAGTGAAACCACCGTAAAAGGTGGTTTTTTTTTGCCATTATATAGTGTCGTTAAGCGATACCCTATTCTATTAGCTTTCAGCCGATAACAAGAAAATTTGCAATTGGTATATACTTAAACCGTTTTTATAAAGGTCACGTTATACAACGGACTAGTTTTAGTTAAATTTTGGTATATACATTATAAGTATATGTGACTATACCTTTGCTTATGTTTCGCTGGAGGCGATTAAATGTCATTCAAAACTCTATTATTAACTGGCTTATTATCTGTAGGTTTGGTTTTAGTTGGTTGTAGTAAAAAAGAAGAATCAACATCTCAATCAAAACCTATTCAACCAGATGAACAAATTGACAAAGTAGATCCATCTGCAGACCTACAAGCAGCGCGTGAAGCTTATGTCGATAATGAAAAACCTTCAAAAGTTGAGGGCCACGATTTTGATGCACATCAAAAAACTGCAGAACAAAATCCACCAAAAGAGGACGAGCAAAATGATATGTCTTCTATGCTGAACGCTGCAGCTGCAGATGCTCAAAAACAAGCAGATCAAAACAAATAACAGCACATAAGCTTGGTACATCTTTAAAGGGGATTCGTTATCCCCTTCTTTAATGCGCCTTTAAAATACTTTTTAAATTCCCTTATTAAAACTTAACTAAAACAGTGATTCATTTTAACTAAAAAAACTTTATACCCCACGACTTAGTTATAATTAACCAGTTAAAACGTAATTAGATAAATGCGTTAAGGAGTATTAAAAATGGCATATGAATATAACTCGCAAGATAAGCGGTTTGAATTCCCTAATCCCTACCGAATAGAAAACATTTTTAAAGTGATCGGTGCCATCGTTTTTATGCTGGCTGGCCTAAGCTTAATTTTCAGTGCAAAAGGTCTATTCAGTAACGGTGTATTTGTTGCACTACCACCGCTTATAGTTGGTCTAGGAATGTTCAGTTATGGCGCTCTACTGCTGACCACAGGCTTATCAAACCTAAAGTTCTACTTTGGTCGTGATCAACCAGCCGGACTTGCACAGGAGTTATCCATTCAAGAAACTGGTGCTTATCCTGGTGCAACCGATATTAAAGAGATCCTACGCCAAAGCGCTTTGATTTATGAAGAACCAAAAGGCTCAGTGAACGGGATTCTATATTCACTGTTCCCTAATCTTATTTTTTCGCCATTATTCATCCGTAACGCTGCAGAAGCTCAATTTCAAAATGCGATTGTTTTTCTGATTACCTTAGTGAGTGCTCTAATCGCGTATGTGGGTGCATCACCCAATACAGGTGCTTGGCTTGGGATTGTTTACAACGCCATTATTTTGATTGTTTTATTGCGTCCTATGGCTAATCCGAACTCAGGTGCACAAGAAATTGGTTTATCTAAAGTCATTGGTTTGGTTTTAGTCGCCATTCTTGGACCTGTATTGGTTCCTATCCTTACCCAACATGCAGTTGCACCTATTTGGTTGCCAAGCATGGATAAAGCAATTTTTACGTTAATTGCAGCGCTGATTGCGATTGCGATATTCTTCTTGGCCGTGATTGCTCAAATGGTAAAACAGCCACCACAAGCCAGTGCTGGAGTCGTTCAGGATAGTTTGAGTATGAATTGCCAACCAATGCAATTGTTTGATGAACTTGAACGCCATCTACAAAAGAATTGGGAAAGTGCTATTCCTAACAGAATCTATTCACGCCAGTTGCCAGTTATCAACTCTCGCAGTAAAAACGGTGCTTTTGAGGGTGAGATCTTAGAAGAAACTCAACCAGTGCCAATCAATACCCTTCGTGATATGACATTGAGCTCATGCTTCAAAGAAGAAAAGTATCGCTGGTTAGCCATCCTCAATAGTTTTGGATTGTTAAGTTTTATTGCTTCAGTCGTATTAATGACTATTTTTGCCAAAGGTCTATATAACGGAAGCTATCTGGATTTTAGCGACTTCACTTATGGTTTCTTTGGTGTATCGATGTGGATCTTAGGGAAGTTTTGTTTTGAGCACGGTAATTACCTATGGAGCCGTTTTGACTTTGTATCAAAACTAATATG
>NZ_JBLVOM010000249.1:12808-21724 GCF_053543775.1 Acinetobacter endophylla
AAGGTAGCTATCAATTGTCTCAAATGAACTTTGGCCGTTACCTTGACGACAGCGTGAAATCACAAAAAGAAGTCATCAATGTTGAAACCATGACGTTACGTGTCTGGTACGCTGAAATTAGCACAACGACCTTCGGTAAATATCAAAACCGTGCGATCTTGAGCATGACTGCTTGTACTGATGATGCTGTTGTACTGAAAGAGCATTTAGCCGACTTTGCCAAAAGCCAAAGCATTGTGGTTGCCCCAACGTCTGAAGTAGATATTAACCGCATGTCATCTATGAACCAGATGAATAGCGCAATCAATAAAAGCTCACCAAGAACACATGGTACACATCTTGGATTGATGAATAACCCTGAAACACACAGTCAGGATCTATCAGATCAAGTACCCGTGATCATCAAACCGAAAAAGAATATGTTTTGTGTGAAATGTGGTGAACCACTTCAGGACAATATGCTGTTTTGCCCTCAGTGTGGTACCAAAATAGAAAGTTAATCGTTAAAGAAAATAAAGGAATGGATTACGAATGTGGTCCACTTTTTTTTGACATCAAAAAAATAATTAGAGTTCTAAAATTAAGAGTTTAATTGAGCGTTGACATATTCTTCGACAGAAAATCCCTTTACGCCAGTTTCTATAAGTGCATGCACAAAGTCTGAGAACGTCACTGGAATGTACCCTACTTTGAATAGTGCCTCATTCAACTCTTTGAACTTCAGAAAAACTTCTTCTTTATGTTTTTTCTTCAGCTTAAACGTGGACGGCAAATCTGCCACTTGCAGATCTTGAATTTTGATTGGGTTGTTCATAGCGTACCCGGTTGCTTAAAAGTTGCGAATTTAAACTATTGTAATGTGAAAATTAAAAAATGCAGAATAAATCTGCATTTTATTGTTTCATTTTTTTAAGATCTATTTGATAAACAGATGCTTAAATTAGTATTCTCAACCAAAAGCCAATTAATAGCGGATTAACCAAAATCAATCCGTTTCTTATTAGTATGTTTAATGTGTTGCTACTGGCGTACCAAATGCATCAGGATGTTGTGGTTGTTCACCACCACTTTGTTGAGCTTGACCAGGTTGACCAGCTGGAGCAGTTGTCTTACGTGCAGCTAAGTCCTTCATGATGTCTTGACAAGACATGCCCCCTGTTTCGTATAAGTTGTACGCAACAGGATCTTTTTTAGGATCTGGCGGTACACACTCCAATTCAGGTTCACTAGCAGTTGCAGAATCGGCATTCATTTTGTCCAGTTCGGTAGTAATCAATGTCAGATCGATGTCACTTGGCGTAATTGGACGACTGCTGATCTGCAAGCGATAAGTCATAGACGGCGTTAGTAGCGCATATAGTTCGCGGATCTGATTGGCCATAAGCGCAGGATTTTTCATTACGATTTTTTGGCATAAGAAAAGGTGCACGTTGTTCGGGCTACAAACACTTCCTTTACGCTGACTTGATTGTGGGTTTTGGGCATCCACTTTCAAGGGGTAGACTTCAATGTAAACTTCATACGGCGTATCTGGCTGAAATTGGAAGTTCTGCAAACTAGCAACGACAGTTGAATACGGTTCTGACGTATCTTGTGCATGACAGAATACTTGTGGTGCGTTACAGTCAAAGTTACGACTAATACGGTCGATAATTTCATTGCGCTGAGCAGCCAATTTCATACTTTCTTCTTTTACTCGTCTTGCAACTTCACTCTGCAGTCGAGCTTCAAGTTCAACATCGCTTTGTTGTGGACGTTCAACTTCGATGTTTTGATTGCCAAAAATAACCACAGCAAATAACAAAAAGAAAAGAACACCACCGCCAATCAAGATTAGCTTTTTATGCTTAGCAACAAAGTTTTCATCAATGTTTACTTTTTTGCCCTTCTTTGCTGTCTTGGCTGGCTGTTCAGGCTCACTTACATGTTCATCATCGGGTTGGATTTTGATCGCTTCTTCAGCTTCCTTCCCGATGTTGTCCATATCATCTGGTTCGTGATTACTCATTTATTCACCTATTCAATTATTTACTTGATTTAGCTTTTGTAGAGGTCGATTTAGACTTGGCTTTCTTTTTGCCACGTTGAACTGGCTCACCGTTGTTGTCGTATCCACTTGCACCACAGCTAAAGCAATCCCATTTATACTTACGTTCACCACGTAAATTAAATGCAGACTGAATCATGGTCTGGCCACACTCAAAACACTTGGCTTCGTTGCCAGTGCGAGATTTTGTAAGTTGGGTATCTGGTGATCCATCTGGCAATATGTCGAAATAACGTTTACATGATGCAGCTTCACAACTGTATCGCTCTTCGTAAACACCAGGTTCTTTGCGGTACTTGGTATGTACAAGAGGCTTTTTACAGATACATGGATACTCTGTTTTGGTCACTTGGAATCTTGGCTCGTAGTTAGGACTACCATCAGGGAACACCTCTAATGGACCCGACTTACATTTTTTGCCTTTCAGGTTTGGATTGGATTTTTCACAAGAAAAGAAGTGATACGGCTTACCTGAAGAAGTTGAAATACCTTTTAACTCACGCAACCAACCGCCACACCCTTCAAGCTGACATTTGTATGTATGGTTACGGCGATATTCGTCAAAATCAGGAACCAAGTTACCGCTTTCGTCATTTGTAGAACGGTATGTTTCTTTACAGGTGCCATCTACGAACGCACGTTGAGAGCACTCAAAAAATACAGATTTATCAGTTGTAACCTGAGTCAGTGATTTGCCACATAAACATAAATGAGCAGTTGGCTCACGTACAGTTGGCTTACCCGGTTCATCTTTACCATCAACATTTCTGTTTGGCGCTGAACTTTTGCATGAATTACATGACCAGTAGACCGATGTTGTTTTGTCGCGATTGGTACCGATTTTCGGCAACATGCGTCCGTCATCACAGTTATTACATTTGTAGATAGGGAATGAATCAAGCCAATGTTTTGAGAACTGTCCTAATTCACTTTCAATCCCTAAATGGAACTTTTGGAGTTCTTGTTTGTAATCGGCATCACCAGTAGCGATTAGATCCAGTGTTTCTTCAATTTCTTTGGTGTAAAGCGGATCTGCAAAACTAAACTTACCTCTAATGTTTTGAATCAAGGTCAATCCATGCGGTGTAACTTCAATTTTCTTTTTAACAAGCTTGATATAGCCGTGCTTGATTAAACGTTCAAAGATTGATTGATAAGTACTAGGACGACCAATTCCTTTTTTCTCAAGTAATTTGACCAATGATGGTACGGTGTAGCGTGAACGTGGTTTGGTTTTGGTCGCGATAACTTTACCAGCAATAACATTGTGGTTTTGACCGACCTCAATATCCATAGGTAGCGTATGTTCAGGTTCTTTTTCTGAATCTTCTTCACCGTCCACGTATTCAAGTGCATTTTCATCAATACTGTAGGTCTTTAATAAACCCAACCAACCATCTTCCTTTAAGATACGGCTAGAAGCTTTGAATTCAGCATCTTTAGTAATGCTTTCACCATCTACATTGAGCGTGACATCTTTATAGACACCTACAACGGATTTAACTTCGTATTCAGCTGGAGCCATTTGCGATGCAACAGTACGCAACCAGATTAGACGGTATAGATCCTTTTGAACTTGGTCCTTACCAGCTTCAAAGGTAAAGAAGTCACTAGGACGAATACATTCATGTGCTTCTTGAGCACCATCGCGAGATTTGGCTTTATTGCCGATAATCGCAATGCCCTCTCTCTCACCAAAAGCTTCTAGAGCTTGCATGCCCTCAGGCGAAATTACGGCAGCATCAGTACGATGGTAAGTGATATAACCACCTTCATATAACTTTTGCGCTGCATCCATAGTTTGTTTTAGATCCAAACCAAGACGCGCTGCAGCTGCAGCTTGCAGATCAACAGTAATAAACGGCGCTGGAGCACTACGGAAAGATGGCTTAGTTTCAACACTGGTAATGGTTAAGTCTTTTTTATCAATTTCGCTTTGTAGACGGGTAATTGAAGCTTTATCTAACCACTGGTTATTGTGCACATCCTTCATTTCAGGATTAAGCCACTTAGAAAAATCCCATTTCGCAGCCCAACCTTGTTTTAGAGTTACTTCAAGGTTGTAATGTTCATGTGATTTGAAGTTTTTCAGTAGATCTTCTAAATCACCAAGCACAACGAGTACGGCAGATTGAACACGGCCAACAGGAAATTTGCCTTTTAAAATATTTGAAATTGGCTCATACAAGTAAAAACCGATCATACGATCAAGGAAACGGCGTGTTTCTTGAGATGCCACCATACCTTGATCCAGCTCTTCACCATTTTGAAGTGCATTAGCGATCGTAGTTTTATCAATAGCGTTATATTTGACGCGAATATACTGATCGTCAGATAAGTTCAGGATACGTTTTAAGTGATATGCAATGGCTTCACCTTCACGGTCCAAGTCAGTTGCGAGGAAAACCGTATCTGCATTTTTAGCAGCCTGTCTTAATTCTTGAACAACGCGTGTTTTATTTTGAGATATTTCGTATTTAGGAACAAAGGCTGGATATGAGAAACCGATCTCATGATTAGGTAAATCACATACATGGCCAACTGAAGCGCGTACAACGAATTCGTGCGGATACAGGTCATCCAAGATATGTTGAATTTTTTCGACCTTTCCGGGTGACTCTACTATGAACAAACTACTCATTAAAATTCATCCAATTTTTAACTTTCTTTAGTAATAATTACTGAAGTTAATCTAGTAATGGTTTAAGTATATACAATTTTAAAATGTTTAAATAGGTTTAAGGGTTGATAAACAAACACTTTTAAGGGCTTATTTCTTAATCTTTAGTTGGATGAACATTTCAAGTGGTTAAATTACTTCCTGTTTTCAATAATCTACGCGAAAAAAGACAACAATATTTATCTAAAATTATGGGAAAAAATGGCTTAATTGTTTGAAAATGCACTGCTTAACCGTCACAAATTAAAATTCCAAAAATATTATTTAACGAATTAATGTTGTACTATAAAGGTATCGTTTGTTTTAAGCTAAAACCATGATTAAAAAACTTATAGTTTTAAGCACCTCATTGTTAATCATCGGGTGTTCGTCTACGCCACAAGAGAAACGCTTAGATCAATACCTTGAAGATACGAAAACTGATGCAAAGGAACGTAGTATTGACTGGTATTACAAACATGATTACGAGCGTAGTAATGTTTTAAATATTTGTTATTCCATTTATATAGATTCTGCTAAGAAAGCTGGTTATTACAGCGATGATGTTAGTGATGGCCGAGAAAAGTATTTAGACGATAGCGTACAAAAAGAAATGTACGCCTCAAATGACGAATGCAATAAGGCACATAAGGCTCAGGATATTCTAGATAACTTTGTTGCAAGCAATAGCCTTCCACAAGAGTCTTATGAAGACAAGTTAGATCCACAACAAGAACCAAGTTCAACACCAGAAGTATCACCTGAAGTACCAGAAGTGTCACCTGAAGCACCAGCAAATGAACCAGTCGCCACAAAACCACCAACACTGGAGGAATTAACCAATGCGAATCCGCAATAATGCGCTCATATGCCCAGGCCAATTTTTGATTCGATCTGCATTCTTTTTGCCCTAGCCATTTTACCTATAATAATTATTGGTATTGGCATACAGCTCAAAGAGAATTACGAGCGTAAGAAGCTCACTCAAAGCTATATGGATCAGCACTAAAGAAATGCAATAGGCAATAAAAAAGCAGCGAAATCGCTGCTTTTTTTATTTCTAATGAAGTTTACGAATAGGTTGAGTATAGGGGGAATCTTCTACTCGATGCACATGCATTGAATTGGTAATGTTCATTAAAGGTGAATTACTAGCCACTGAATGAGTCGTTGATGCTTTATGTGTGCGGTAGTTATTCAAAAACTGATCTACTACTGGCACATTGTTAGGCAATATTCCGATTTCGCGGTTAGTAATTTTAATCGTTTCTATTTGGTCTACATGGCTCATAACTAAGTCCACTACAATGATTAAAACTATGAGCATAATTATAGCTTAAAATTGAAGAAATTCCATTTTGGGATTTAATATTTGGTTTTTTTATGCACAGGTTTTTGTGGATAGTAGTGGGTATAAATGGCTAAGTTGCTGATTATTTAAGCTTTTAACATTGATTAAAAATTAATCAAAATAACGAAAAATAGAGTAAAATATGGAGAAATATAGCAGAAGCTATAGAAGAAAAAACAGGAAATGTCAAAAAAAGGGCAAAAAAAAACTATTAGAACAATCTCAGTCTAATAGTTTATTAAATAGGGTAATATCCCTTGATTCGTAATATAACCGATCTCTAATAAGTTTTAAAGCTTTTTTAATCATATTCACGGAAATTCCACAAACTATTATCTCATGCTGAACAAAAGTAATGATTAAGCCCTATACTCAGCTCTACCCTGATATATTGCAGATTAGTTAAACTGTTGTTTAGAAATCGCAAACAATATGATGTTATATTTGAGCAAGGTTAGAATTATGTATGAAATGTGAATGCTTTAAAAACTGATATATATTATCAACTTTTTAGAGTTTTACGCCTTATAGAATACATACAACTTGTTAGAATGCCTTATACTAATTAGCCACCCTCACACACCTTTTATGGAAGACCAGTATAGTGAAAGATTCAATCTTTGCTGATGTTATATCAAAGTTGAATGCGGAAGTTTTTACGCAAAAAGCTGGTCGCTTATACCCTCCTGTCAGTCAATTATTGGCACTGGAGAAAAAGTTAGCATTATGTACAGCATCATTGGTTAAAAGCGAAGACATTCCAGACTATAAACAGCTAGAACGCCTGTTTTGGGATAACGTAAATCATACCTATGGCACTGGTTATTTTGCGGAGATTCCTAAGTGGGGTTCCAACATCTTTATCCCATTACAGGTATGGGAAAGTGTGTTACAGCCTTATGCATTGTTCTATAAAAATATGAACCCTGAGTTTAACTTTTATGACTTTGCATTTACGACTGCAGCGTTGAGCGCTTGGCGGTACAGCCAACCCGTGCTAAAGCTTGAAAATGATGTATATCGCACCCTATTGAATGATGAAAACGGTCGCTATGTCGATGGTCATTTGCTGAATTACTACTTTCAGTGGACCAACTTTATTCATACACCAGGTCTAGGACACAACGACAAACCTTTATATGGTTTTTTCGCGCATCAAAACGAAGTTTTGTTTAACGGAAACAACGTTAAAGTACTGATCATCGTGTTTTGCTATGAAGATACTAAAGCCAACATATCTGATGAAGATCCTTTAAGCTTAACCTCTAATTGGGGAGACTATGTGGTTTTAGAGTATCGCACGGATACTATTAAAACCATTAAAGATAGTTTGATTGGTACCAACCTTAAAGGTAGTCCTGAGCTATTAATCTTACTTGGTAAAATGCTTAGCTTATTTAATTTCTCTATTCATCCTAAAACTGACATCTACAATCACCGTGGCTACCTGATGCAACCCACGTATAACGATACGATTGATTCATTTCTCAATAGTTATAGAAAGCACAAAGGTATGCCAGTACGCCGTGGCGTAGGTAAATCACCCTCTAGCAATCAACGCCGTGAAGTCCTCTATCATGTCCACGCACCAAGTTGTCCACGCCTGTTTGATACTGGTCTGAACACTGGTTTTGTGTCGCGCATGCACAAGAGTAGCCATATCGCTAATGACCATTTTAATACACTACATTGGCTTAAAACTGATACTGGCTTAAAACTAATTTCAGGTAGTTTATATACTCAAGAAACCGAAACTAAACTTATTAAATCAATTCAAAATTACTTTTATGGTAATAATACTTAAAGGTTTTCATTCTTTTTTCCTTAAACCTGTTATATAATTTTAATACCCATTTCAATCAATGAAGTATTATGCGTTTCGAGTTCGATCCATCATTTATATCTCATGTTGCAGTACGATTAGATGGCACTTCCTTAAAATCATTTTTAGACAACCTTGGAAACGTATCTTTTCAAGAAGCTGAAAGTTATTTAAGCAATCTAATTAAAGGGAATTATGAGCAAGACGAGTTTACTGTTGGCTTGAAAGTTAAACCTAAAAACTACAATCAAACAGAATTATTGGGGCATCTTTATAAAAATAGTGCCTTTCAATCGGTTTCAACTGAAGTATCGGATCTCGACACCCAAAACATGCACAATGACATCGCTCAATTCGTTCAAAGCTATGCCAATGTTGCAGATCTTCAGTACAACAGTTATTTCTTGGACAAGCAGACGTTTAAGCATGAAAAAACGTTAGATAGCTATATCTTCACAGAATTAATGCTGCAGTTCACCAACAATAATACCGTGAAGTTTCGTGTGGACGGCGAATATGTCACAGTGATTAATGCTGAGCTAACCTCTAAATACATCTATTTTAACGACAACAAGAATAAGCGGATCTGTAAGTTTTTAAGTAAAAATATGCATCCAGCTTATTTAGAGTCATTCTTAGAGCAGATGCATATTATTAAAATTGATTCTGAGCAGTACTTTTATAATGCAGTCGTGAATAACACAATAAGTTATGATGCTGACGTTAACGCCTTTATGGACCAATCCCAGAATTTTTTAAATACCCTTGTGAAAGGTTATAAAAAACTGATCTTAAACAACGTGCGATTTAATCTTTACGAATTCTTAGAAGACGACCTTGAAAGTGTCATCCTAAACCGTATCACTAAGGCATGGCATTACGCTCATGAAATCACGTTGCAAACTAACAACCCATCAAAATATGTCGTTGCTCAACCGCTGGTTATAAAATATTTCTCTGTACACGACAAAAATAGATAACTCATTGAAATAATGTCACAATAATTGTTTTCTAACGACGAATACTATGATACATCT
>NZ_JBLVOM010000250.1:0-11852 GCF_053543775.1 Acinetobacter endophylla
AAACGCCAGTACGGCGTGATGACACGCCAATATGAGGCGAGGCAAGATAAATCTGCTCATTCATTTCTGTTAATTGTGTACACACTACAAATTCATCTTGCACCAGGCGTTCAAACTGGATTTTTTCAGCAATGTTTTGTTCCAGATCTATGACAAAATCAATCTGTTGAGAGGCGAGGTCTGCTGCTATATTTTTACGGTCCAGCTTCATGCTGCTAAGTTGAATTTCCAGATTGAGTTGCTGAAAGTGCTGAACGAGTCTGGGAAAGATCATTGGCTCAATTTCATCATGAACGGCAATTTTCAAACTCTGAATCATTTCTGGTCTGAACTGCTGATGCTGTATTGAAATATTTTGAATCGAAAAAAGTGCATTCTTCAGCTCAGGATAGATCTGTTCCGCAAACGGCGTAGGCTGCATTTTGCTACCAGTACGTACAAATAAATCATCTTGTAAATGCTGTCTTAAACGTTGCAGAGCATGACTGGCAGCAGACTGGCTAACTGATAAAATCTGTGCAGCTTTAGAAATACTATTCTGCTCATAAATTGCCATAAAAAGCGGATAAAGGTTAATGTCGATACGATGAAAATTTCGCAGGTCCATGACTGTTTTGGAATGAATATTATGCATAATATTGTATGGGTTAAAATCATTTTATTCATAATAGGTTTTGGGTTAAGGTGTTGTAAAGCGTATGAATTAGAATATTTACAGGGATAAAAGAGATGTTTGAGCTTTCAGCACGTGCACAAGATTATTTAAATAGAACCAAAAAATTTATTGCTGAGGAAATTGAACCAGTTGAAGCTGATTTCTGGCAGCAGGTTCATGAGTTGAATCAAGGCGGTGACTGGACCAAATGGCAATGGCCAGCAGAACTGGAAAGCTTAAAAGCCAAAGCCAAGGCAGCTGGCCTCTGGAATATGTTTCTCCCTTGTCCTGAACGTGGCCAAGGTTTATCAGTTCAGGAATATGCACATATTGCCGAACTTTCAGGTCGTAGCCTGATTGCACCAGTCGTATTTAACTGTAATGCGCCAGATAGCGGCAATATGGAAGTATTGTGGCGTTATGGTTCTGAAGAACAAAAACAAGAATGGCTGATGCCACTTTTAGAAGGAAAAATCCGTTCAGTCTTTTGTATGACTGAACCTGCAGTTGCATCCAGTGATGCCACCAATATGCAGGCAACGGCGATGGTGGAAGGTAATGAGATTGTTTTGAATGGCCGTAAATGGTGGTCATCAGGTCTGGGCGATCCTAACGCCAAAATCATTATTTTTATGGCACATACTCCAGATGAAACAAAAGACCGTCATCATCAGCATTCGATGGTTCTAGTTCCGGTAAATACCGCAGGGGTAAAAATTGAACGTATGCTGCCAGTGTTTGGTGACTACGATGCACCACATGGCCACGGCGAAGTCAGTTTTGAAAATGTCCGCGTTCCGGTAGCGAATTTTATTGGTGGCGCCGGTCAGGGTTTTGAAATTGCTCAAGGTCGTTTAGGACCAGGCCGTATTCATCATTGCATGCGCTGTATTGGTGCTGCGGAAAAATCCTTAGAGTTGATGATTGACCGTGGTATGAGCCGTAGCGCATTTGGCAAAGAGATTTTAAAACTCGGTGGCAACCTGGAGCGTGTCGCGGAAGCACGGGTTGCGATTGATCAGGCACGTCTTTTGACCTTGTATGCCGCCTATAAAATGGATACTTTAGGGAATATGGCAGCACTGACTGAAATTTCTGCAATTAAAGTCGTTGCGCCAAGTGTGCTGGAAAAAGTTGTTGATATGGCCATCCAGATCCACGGCGGTGCCGGTGTTTCTCGGGATACACCATTAACCGGATTTTTTGCTCAGGCACGTGCCTTGCGTTTGGCTGATGGCCCGGACGAAGTGCATAAGGGCATGATTGCCAAACTGGAACTGGCAAAACGTGGCTACAATACTCGTCGCAAAAAATAAGCTGGCTTTAACTAGAAAATTGCAACGTATTAAAAAATTTTAAGGAAAAATTATGGCGGTTATTGATGTAGGTGGAGCAGTTCGTGCAGGTGAAGAACTGGATGTACAAGCCATCACCAATTGGTTAATTCAGCAAAATGTGAATGTTGAAGGCCCTGTGCAAGTGACCCAATATTCAGGCGGAGCTTCAAACTGGACCTACCGTTTACAGTATGCCAATGCCGATTTAATTTTACGTCGTCCGCCACAAGGTACCAAAGCCAAATCTGCACATGATATGGCACGTGAATATCATGTGCAGAAAGCCTTGGCTGAACATTATCCCGTCGTGCCTGAAATGGTCGCGCTTTGTCAGGATGAATCAGTGATTGGTTGTGATTTCTATGTGATGAAACGGCTTGAAGGAATTATTCCTCGCGCCAAAATGCCAGCTGAGCTGCAGCTTACTGAATCCGATATCCGGACTTTATGTATCAATGTGATTGATAAACTGATCGAATTGCATCAGGTGCCTTATCAAGGAACTGAACTTGAAAATCTCGGTAAGGGTGAAGGCTATTGTCGCCGCCAGGTCGAAGGCTGGGATGTACGTTATGAAAAGGCTAAAACTTTAAATGTTCCATCGTTTAAATATGTGCGCAACTGGCTTAAAGATAATATTCCTTCAGATTCTAAAACCTGTGTGATTCATAATGACTGGCGTTTTGATAATGTCATCTTAAATCCGGAAAATCCGACTGAAGTGATTGGCGTACTGGACTGGGAAATGGCGACACTCGGCGATCCGCTCATGGACCTAGGTTCTGCTTTAGCCTATTGGGTGGAAGATACTGACAATGCCATCTTTAAGGCAACACGCCGCCAGCCGACCAATCTAAAAGGTATGTTTACCCGTAAAGAAGTGGTGGATTACTACTTGGGAAAAACCGGCCTGCAACCGGAAAACTGGGCGTTTTATGAGGTGTTCGGAATTTTCCGTCTCGCGGTGATTGCCCAGCAGATCTATTATCGTTATTACCATAAACAGACTAATAATCCAGCGTTCAAGGATTTTTGGGTGGTGATTCATGCCTTGCATATTCGTGCCTTAAAACTGATTGGCAAGCAAAAACTGGAAGCCAATGAGATTGCACAAAAGTATGTGCTTAAATTTAAAGAGATAATGCCAAAATGACAACCATTTACTTGATCCGGCATGGCCAGGCCTCTTTTGGCGCAGAAAGTTACGATCAACTTTCGCCCAACGGCGAGTTACAGGCAAAGCTTTTGGGTCGCTATTTTGACGAAATCCTGAAAGAAGCGCCTTATGTGGTGGCTGGTTCCATGCAACGCCATCAACAGACAGCGCAATTATCACTGAACAAATGTTTTCCGGAAAGTGAGATTCTGACCGATAGTGCCTGGAATGAATTTAATCATCAGCAGGTATTCGCCCGTTATGAGCCGCGCTTTAATCAGCCTGAATTGCTGAAACAGGATGTATCAGAACATGAAAATCCACGGGATTATCTGAGCAAGATTTTTAGCGGTGCAATTGCACGCTGGACTGGCGATGATTATCACCATGAATATGATGAATCTTGGCCAAGTTTCAAAGCACGCGTGGAAAGCGGCTTAGAAAATCTGTGTGACCAGTTGTCCAAAAGCCGACCACGCTATGCAGTAGTTTATACCTCAGGTGGGGTGATTTCTGTGGCTGTAGGCAAAATTTTGGGCCTTAGTCCGGAGAAAACCTTTGCTCTGAACTGGGCGATTACCAATACCAGTATCACGACACTACGTCTGGTGGGTAATGAACCGCACCTACTCAGTTTAAATGAACATCATTTTATTAAAGCACAGCGTCCAGACTTATTGACCTGGATTTAAAACCTAATACGCTAGAAAAATAAAGGAATAGGGTAAATACATGGCTAAAACAATTTTAATTACCGGTGCAAGTTCAGGGATCGGCGCCGGTATGGCACGTGAATTTGCGAAAAAAGGCTATAACCTGGCGATTTGTGCACGTCGTTTGGAGCGTCTGGAAATCTTAAAGCAGGAACTGGAAAGCCAATATGGCATCAAAGTCATTGCCAAAACACTAGATGTCACCGATTACGATCAAGTGTTTGAAGTGTTTCGTGCTTTTAAAGAAGACTTTGGCACCATTGACCGAGTTATTGTGAATGCTGGTGTCGGTGAGGGCCGCCGGATTGGTAAAGGTAATTTTGCTATCAATAAAGCCACGGTTGAAACCAACTTTATTTCGGCATTAGCACAATGTGAAGCTGCAGTTGAAATCTTCCGTGCACAAAACTCTGGCCATCTGGTGATGATTTCATCTATGAGTGCAATGCGCGGTATGCCAAAACATTTAACGGCTTATGGTGCAAGTAAGGCCGGCGTGGCTCATTTAGCGGAAGGCATTCGAGCTGAATTGATCGATACGCCAATAAAAGTGACCACCATTTTCCCAGGATATATTCGTACTGAAATTAATGAAGGGGCAAAAAAGCTACCTTTTGAAGTAGATGAAAAAACTGGTTCGCGTTTATTGGCAGCAGAAATTGAAAAAGCACCAGTTAAGGCTTATGTGCCGAAATGGCCTTGGTTGCCACTCGGTCTAGCCATGAAAGTATTACCACTTAAACTGGTGAACAAGTTAGGTTAAAAGCGCTCTTAGATCTATAAAAAGAGAAGCTAGAGCGCTTCTCTTTTTATTTTTTATGACAAACTGAGAAAAATTTCTGAATCAGTATTTTTTTCTAAAAAATGTATAGCTTGAATTTACAAAAAAGCGAAATTTTATAAATCCTAATATATTGATTATTAAAATAAAGTTTTAAATTATCAAAAATTATATTTTTATTTTATTGATGAATTTGCAATTAAATCAATTACTTTTAAATTTTCGTTTCATGAGAAAGACCATCTTTTACTTTTCCTAATTTTCGCCAATTTTAAGAACTTTTCCAAACTGTCCAAAACTTAGACATACTCACTCTAAAAGTGGAAAGATAACTTCTCTTTTTTAGAATTTCCTTTAATGTACAACCGTTCAGAAATTAAAGGTTGTCCATATGTCTACATCTGCGGATATGACTGACCAGCAGCGAATCTCCAAGGTCAGAAGTATCGTTACCCAGGCCGGGGAAGAGGTGCGTGCTCGTTATCCCATACTCAAACATCAGAACTTTATAGGTGCGAGTATTTTAGGCTTTGCCTGGGCAGGTATGATTGCATGCGCGGTAGCATATGGAACAGGTTATCTCTCAGCATGGTTTACCATTCCCTCGATTGCGATTTTTGCGTCATTGACCCATGAATTGGAACATGACCTCATTCATTATATGTATTTCAAAAAAACACCTTGGGCACATCATTTGATGCTGGCACTGGTCTGGCTGGCACGTCCAAACACGATTAGTCCATGGGCACGTCGTCGTTTACATTTGCATCATCATAAATATTCAGGCACTGAACATGACCTGGAAGAGCGTGGCATCAGTAATGGTATGCCTTGGGGCATTCGCCGAATTCTGGTGATTAGTGACCAGTTGATGTCAGTGTATTTGCGTCCATTTCAGATGTTTAAAATGATTCATCTTTTTCTGGAAAAACAGCCTGAAAAAGAACGTAAAATTGCCATGATTTCTCAGTTACTCGGCTTTCTACCTCTCAGCATTATTTACTATGGATTGTGCTACCTGTTTATGGTCTTTCATGGTTTAAATGCGGTTACACCACTATTCGGTTATGAGATGCTCTGGTCGCAAGGCATTGTCGATGCTATGCCGATCGTAAATCTGCTAGCAGTCATCTGGGTGATTTCGAACTTTATCCGCTCTTTTAGCTTGCAGTTTGTCAGTTCAAATATGCATTATTATGGCGATATTGATCCACGTGATGTGATCAAACAAACCCAAGTGCTCAATCCATGGTGGATGGTACCGTTCCAGTTATTCTGCTGTAATTTTGGTTCGACCCATGCGATTCATCATTTTGTAGTCAAAGAGCCATTTTATATCCGTCAACTGACGTCCAAAACGGCGCATAAAGTGATGAAAGAAGTGGGTGTGCGTTTTAATGATGTGGGAACCTTTAAGCGTATGAATCGCTGGAATGAGTATAAAATCTAAGCTTTGATTTTCATATAAAAATCCCGTTTTAAAGCGGGATTTTTATATTTATCATTTGTGATTTATTTAATGTCACAAAAATATCTAAGCCTATATTTTGCAAGACTCCTATCTCAATCAAATTTAGGTGAACATTCATTTAAAATGACTGTTGAGGAAATAGTTCAAAAGAATAAACTCAGGTAAAATCAAGTATATCTTTATATAAATTAGCCCACTATGTTGCTGAAAGCTGCCACCATTGCCTTGATTCCTGCACTTGTCATTCAGGGTAATCGCGTCAAGAAAAATACCTTGAAGTTGCCTGAACCACTGGGAAAACGTCAAGGTCGAACCGGAACAGGCAAAAAACTTTCTCTGCTCATTTTAGGAGATTCCGCGGCGGCAGGTGTAGGAGTAGAACATCAGGATGATGCATTACTGGGTGCAATTCTGCATAAACTGAAAAGTGACTTTGAAATTGAATGGAAATTACAGGCAAAAACCGGCGATACCAGCTCAAAAGTGATTCGTGCTTTGGACCAGATGGAAGTCCAGCACTATGATGTAATCATCACTTCAGTTGGCGTCAATGACGTGACCAAACTGATGCCTGCCGAGGTCTGGATTCAGAAACAGGAACAGCTTTATAGCAAAATCCAGCAAAAATTTAGTCCGAAACTGATTATTGCTGCCGGTGTGCCGCCAATGAATATGTTTCCAGCACTACCGAATCCTTTGGCTTGGCTATTTGGCAAATATGCTAAACACATGAATTTGAAATTGGAAAAATTTGTGAATCAGCAAGTGAATATGCAATGGATTGAATATGATATTGAGAAGTATCGTGCCATGAATTTACAAATGGCTGCAGATGGTTTTCATCCGAGTAAGGAAGTTTATACACTTTGGGGACAAGAAGTAGCTGGCAAGATTCGGAAGACCTTCTAAAATAGTTGAAATCTCTTAATTTAGTTAATTCTATGTCTGATATTGAAACCCATCCACTACCGCCATTTTTACCGCCCAATGCCAAATTACTGATGTTGGGCAGCTTCCCGCCACCTGCAACGCGTTGGAAAATGAACTTTTATTATCCGAATTATCAGAATGATATGTGGCGGATTTTTGGACTGATTTTCTTTGAAAATAAAGATTACTTTTTAGATCTACCCAATAAAAAATTTCAGGAACAATTGATCCGGGAGTTTTTAACAGAAACGGGGATTGCGATTTTTGATAGTGGCTATCAGATCCGGCGTTTAAAGGGCAATGCTTCAGACAAATTTTTGGAAATTGTAGTACCTACCAATATTGAGCAACTACTCAGCCAAATGCCGCAGTGCAATCATATTATGACCACAGGCGACAAGGCCACAGACACCATGATGCTGTCTATGCCTGAAGGGACTTTAAAGCCGAGTATTGGTCAGCCTAGCGAGGCCCATTTTGTCGGACGTGATCTGTATTTATATCGCATGCCTTCATCTTCTCGAGCATATCCGGTTTCTCTAGAGAAAAAAGCCGAAAGTTACCGATTGATGTTTGAACATGTGGGTCTAGTTTAATATTTAATCCAATAATCAGATAAAATGGTTAAAGAGGTTTTAGGCTACAGACAAGACATAAACTTACTATTTGTAAGTTATTGGCTTTATTTATTCATATTTGGATATTCAACCCAGCGATGGCTATTAATTTTAATCTCCCGGACATGATGAAAGCTGGACCAGATTAACTGGCTACCTTTGGTCCATTTTAAAGCTCGAATACGCGACTCCACCTGCTGTATTTCCTCAGGTGAGGCCGGACGTAAAGGCCCAATTTCTGCATATAAGCGTACTCCTGGATAACGCTTAAATTTACCTTTAAGTAACGAATGAAACCAAAACAGTTTGCTACTGTTCACAGCCTGTATGCATGCCATCGGCTGATGCTGTAAATTCTCAGAAAAAGTAGTGGAATAAGTATCAAAAAAGAAACCCGTACTGGTCTTTTTGTTGAGGAATACGGTTCCGATCGGAGTAATACTAGGAAAGCCTTTGGAGTTGACTGTTGCAATAGAGCAATGCATGGCGGCCCGTTGTGCATCAGCGACCACCTGGCGAATCTGTTGCCATTCATTATCAGAAATCATGCCTTGATTCTCTTATTATTTTTATAAATTTTATAACAAGTTACCCAGCTCGGCATTGCCTGAAAAAACTGAAGCTACGGCAGTTTGATCAATCTAAATCGTTATTCAGATTATAAAAAAGAGCTCCATAGGCTCTTTAAAAAATGCAAAACTCGGCGATTAGCCATCGTATTCGACATAATCCCATAAGTTTAAACGTGCTTTAATTTCCTGACGGATCTCGGGCAACATCGGCAAAAGAGTGCCATCAATCCATAAGCTCAATGCTTGGGCAGAGAGTACTTGCTGCAGTTCATCGACCAGTTGTGCACCTTTCAACATAATACCGGTCTGATCAGTGGCTTCGGTTTCTACACCTTTAAATAAAACCTGTAATTCATAACCGCTATCCTGAATCAGCCATTCCAGTTCAAGTTGAATATTTTCACTGGATTTCAAAACTACCTGTCCCTCGACCGTATCGGAGTCGGACAGACAGTCATGTTCCACCCGAATTCTGGCCAAATACCATTCTTGCTGGGATAAATCATGGAGAGTTTTTACAGGCGTCAGAATATCACTGAACTTAAACTGACGGCTTAAATCAAAAAATTGCATGGGAGTGGAGGGCGAACAATCGCAAAATACGAGAAAAGTGTAATTCTAAAGTAAGCGCAATCGACTGTAAAACCTTTTAAAAGATGATCGGACTAAGTTAGGTTAATCGGCTATTCTCGAAATACGGGCTTTTCATAGCATGTAATTTTAAGGTCATTCCAATGTCATTACATTAACCATTCACCGGGAAATTTCGTCACCAGATTCATCATAAAACGCTGGAATTTTGTAGTTTCCGGATCATGTGAATGTTGAATGCTACGGCCATCTTTTTGATGTTCTAGCCAAATCATTTCATTTTTTTCATTCAGCTTAAGCTGATAAGCCACGCGTGGTAAGTACTGATCCATCGCACTGGTAATTTCCTTCTGAAAATCTTCCGACTCAATGACCAGACCGACTTCGGTATTCAGATAGGCTGAACGCGGATCAAAATTAAATGAACCGACAAACACCATGCCATCCAGATCAAAAAACTTGGCATGCAAACTGGAGCTATTTTTGTTTTTAGCCGGGATGATGTCTCCAGTCATAATTTCATACCAGGTCCGTTCCGGACGGACAATGTAGGGTTTAAATTCCCAGAGTTCGATGCCACTTTTCAATAATTGCTGACGATATTGCTGATAATAGGCATGCACCGCAGCCACATCATTGGCCTGAAAAGAGTTGGTCAGGATTCTGATTTTCACACCTTGTTGCGCACGGCGGGTTAAATAGTCGGCCCCTTTTTGCGTGGGAATAAAGTACGAGGACACCAGTTCCAGATGTTTTTTTGGCTCACCCATCAGTTCGAGCATATGGGTATAAATATAATCGCCATTTTTGGCATGAGGACGGGTTTTTGCGGGACTATCCGCAACAAAATAAGCCGGCGCCCAGTGAATGGGTTGTTTTTTTAAGTGTTGTTCGACTTGTTTCTCGGCAATGCCCACCCGGCGTTTGAGTTCAGTTTCGTCAACATCTTCTCGTTCAAATTCAGTTCTGAGCCTTTTAAGCATTTCAGGATGGCCGGCATCATTCAAGATCTGTCGAACGTCATAACTCAGATCATCATTCCAGAAGTTAATAAAGGTCTGATTGGCATCTGTTACGCTTTGCCCTGCGAAGAATATATCCACATCGGTGAACTGAAAATCTTCACTGGCATCAAAATATTCACTACTGATATTGCGGCCGCCGGTTACGGCTGCAGTGCCATCCGCAATGATCAATTTATTGTGCATGCGATGATTGACCTTTTTCATCCGGAAGCCATAATCCAGCGCACGTAAATGACGAAATTTATAGGGATTAAAAATCCGAACTTCAAAATTTGGATGTTGGCTTAGAGCAAGAAGCTTGTCATCAAGCTGGGTACCATTTTGATCGTCAATCTGAACCCGTACTTTGACACCGCGATCGGCAGCTTTGAGCAATTGAGACAAGATCATATTGCCAATATAATCATCCTTCCAGATGTAATATTGCAGATCCAGATGATATTTGGCTTTGTTAATTAGGTGCAGACGCGCTGCCATACTCATAAAGCCATCATAGAGCGGCAAGAAAGCCGTTTTACCGCTATTGATCTGCTGTTTTGACAGTTGATTGTCGATCCAGTGTGCAGGTCGAACCGGCGTAATTTTCGCTTCTTCAGCAGTGTTGGGAGCCAGTTCACAGCCAGAAAGCATGATGCTAAAAGTAAAAATGCTCAAACATACAAAGGGCGAAGGTTTAGTCATTGATGTTCCATTAATTATAGGATCTTTTATTCCTTATCTGGTGATGTTAATAGTTGAATCTCCGAATAGAAAGAGGTTACTGTTAGTCATCTGTAAATCATCAAAAAAAGGACAGTTTTACATGAAATCACGTGCAGCAGTTGCGTTTGGTCCAGGCCAGCCATTAGAAATTGTAGAAGTGGATGTTGCTCCACCAAAAGCAGGTGAAGTACTGGTAAAAATTAGCCATACAGGCGTGTGTCATACCGATGCATTTACCTTGTCTGGTGAAGATCCTGAAGGTGTATTTCCTGCGATCTTGGGTCATGAAGGTGCGGGTGTGGTCGTTGAAGTAGGTGAAGGTGTTATCAGCCTGAAACCGGGCGATCACGTGATTCCGCTTTATACTGCTGAGTGCGGCGAATGCTTGTTCTGTAAGTCAGGTAAGACCAACCTGTGTGTTGCTGTGCGTGCGACCCAAGGTAAAGGCGTAATGCCAGATGGAACGACCCGTTTCTCTTATAATGGCGAGCCGATCTATCACTATATGGGTTGTTCAACTTTTTCTGAATATACTGTGGTAGCTGAAGTTTCTCTGGCGAAAATTAATCCTGAAGCCAACCATGAGCATGTTTGCCTGCTGGGCTGTGGTGTGACTACTGGTATTGGTGCGGTACATAACACGGCGAAAGTTCAGGAAGGTGACAGTGTTGCAGTATTTGGTTTAGGTGGTATTGGGCTTGCTGTAGTACAAGGCGCACGTCAGGCTAAAGCTGGCCGTATCATTGTGATTGATACCAATCCGGATAAATTTGAACTGGCGAAACAGTTTGGGGCGACAGATTTCCTGAATCCAAAAGACTATGATCAGCCGATTCAGCAAGTGATTGTCGAAATAACTGGTTGGGGTGTAGACCATTCATTCGAATGTATCGGTAATGTAGATGTAATGCGTTCAGCACTAGAATGTGCGCACCGTGGCTGGGGTCAGTCAGTGATTATTGGTGTTGCGGGCGCTGGTAAAGAAATTTCAACCCGTCCATTCCAGTTAGTTACAGGTCGTAAATGGATGGGTACTGCGTTTGGTGGGGTGAAAGGTCGTTCACAATTGCCGGGAATGGTAGAGCAATCCATGAAAGGTGAAATTCAACTTGAGCCTTTTGTGACACATACCATGCCACTGGATCAGATCAATGAAGCTTTTGAGCTGATGCATGAAGGCAAGTCAATTCGTACCGTCATTCATTTTGACTAAGCTGTTTTAATCTAAAAAAGACCGGTACCAAGCCGGTCTTTTTTATGCGGCTTTCACTTGATTCAGGATACATTAGTGCATGAAAGCCT
>NZ_JBLVOM010000251.1:0-10284 GCF_053543775.1 Acinetobacter endophylla
AACAAAAATAAAGAAGCATGGACGACTCTCAATGAGTTTATTTCGCTATGGTTTAGACTATGTTCAAATGGCGATTCAGCGTTTAATTGGTTTTGGGAAAAAAGAAGAGTTTAAGGAAATTTTGGCAATTTTAAGAAGGCAGAATCCTGATAGGATAAGGGTTCTGTGAAATTTGTCGTGTACAGAGTAATTTATCACGTTCCAAGCCTAACTATGAACACATGTTTCATAATCTATTTAAGTCGAGCTAACTAATTGACTCTCAAGTCGAGATGTTCAGGACTATGCCAATGCATCTTTAAATGTCCTAACTGATCTTTAAGATAAGCCACTTGTTGAACAATGAAATTCTTATGTTTGAGCCATTCATCAAGCCTCGCATCATCATAATGAATATCAACTTTCATCTGTATAAGCTGACGATATAAGCCTCGCTTCTCAGGCGACATCGCTTGTAAATCTGATGCTTGTGCAACAGGAGATAACGGAGAAGGCAGACCTATGGGTGCTGGGTTACTTGATCTAGGCTTGGTTATAGTTGGAGCTGTAATAGATAATACTGAGGAATTATGACGTTGCTTAGCCCCATTTCCTTGTATTGAGCTGTTCATTGAAGATTCATCTTGTGGTGACGTTGCAGCTTGATTTTGTTCCGTAATGCCTTTTACAACGGTGCTCAGCTTTCGGTAGTTGATTGTATAAAAATTAGTCTGAAGCCATTTATTCTGTGCCAATTTTTTAACAATAAGGATGCCAGCATTTTTCAATTTACTGACAATGCGTTTAATAGTCGACACACTGTAGATACCTAAAGTGTCAGCCCACTGTTCATAGCTATGATAAAAGTACTTTTGTTGCTGTATGCATTTTGCATCACTGCTTTGCAGACAGTAATGTAGTTTTTGCAAGAACATTGCAGATGGTACTCCATACGCTTGGGCAAGCGTAGGAGAGGCGATAAGTGGGTAATCACCCCGTACTAATAACTTAGATTTTTTAGTCATGAGCATTCTCACTCAAAACTCAGTAATTAGTGTTTGAAAAGGTTTTACGAGGACGTTGCTGCGTTCGTTTCAGCCAGTCTTCTGGATATTCCTGGTTATATGATTCACAGTGATGACCTGACCAATATTCTTGATTGAATTCCTGTTGGCTGTATTCATCTTGATAAACAAAACTTTCAGACAGATTTTTAGAGCTTGGGTCAGCTTCTCGCTGAGGGAGAATAGGTTGAGGTACTGATTTTTCAGCTTGATCTAATGTCTTAAAAATGTCGATTAAGGCTTGGCGTTGTTCATTATTTAGAATTTTTGCAGCTTCAATCATTAGTTGTGCAGCAAGTTTTTTTGGAGTGCAAGGGTTTGCACCATTGAAATTAATATTCATAGCAGTTTCCTAGATAGGTTTTAATTTACCTACCACATCTCATTTCCACGTGAGATGGTGGCGGCCGACAGGGGTGGAAATACTGAATCTAGGATCAGCCAGCACGAAGCTGCCCTGTCAAGCCGCCATAAAGACTGCTTAAACAGTAGGCAAAAAAATAGCCGCAAGTGCGACATTTATTTGCACCCAGATTTTATCAGGTTTCCACGCCAGAACACAGATTTTGCTGTGTAAAACAAGATTATCCAGTAAAGCTAAGTGCGTCAAGGCCCATCAGTGAAGTTTTATAAAAAACATGAAAAATACATAAATTTAATTGTCGAACGCTAAATATATTTAATAATTATATTTCTTATTTTATTTATAAAGAAGAAAAGCTCAAATTGAGCCAATGTATTAGTTCACTATGACACCGTCGTCTAGCTTAGTTTGCACTAAGTGGAATTTATCTTTTATTAAGTGCAAATATTTGTACAGAACTGGTAAATAGTACGGGTTATGTGCAATATTAGGACTTAACGACTTTAGTAATTCTGATTGATTTTTAATTAGATAATTTTATAAATAAAAAAATTGGTGGGAGCTATGACTAATGATGTATTCAAAAGATGACAGTCCAATATATATTGCATCAGTTTTAGGGGTGCGATTAAAAAGCATTAGATTGAATCGAGATATGACGCAAGAAGAAGTTGCGAGTAAAGCCTGGGTGAGTCGTAGAACGGTGTTGAATGCGGAGAAAGGTAGTGTAAAACTTTCAGATTTAATTGCGATTTTAAGCGCATTAAATATGCTGAATAATTTTAATGTTTTAATACCGGAAGTGCCATTATCGCCTATTCAATTACTTAAGTTGCAAGGCAAAGCTCGTAAAAGAGCTTCGGGTAACAATAAAAAAACTCAAAAACTGGAAATACAGACTGCAAAGCCAGATCTAGACTGGTGATATACAATTGCGATCAAGGATTATTATTTCGTTATTGTTGTAGTTATAAATGATTGGATTAACTAAACTCTTATTTGCATAATGCCTTTAATCAATTAGGTGACGATCAGACATGATGAATCATGTTCAAAGTATAGATGGATCAGTTTTCAAATCAGTCTATGTTGTGGGTGATTTACATGGTTCTTATCAGTTACTAATGAGACAACTGATGACTATCGATTTTGATTTTGAAAATGATTTATTGATTTGTACGGGTGATTTAATAGATAAAGGTAAAGAAAATTTAGAGTGCATTTCATTAATAGATAAACCATGGTTTAAATCGGTTCGTGGTAACCATGAAGAAATGTGCATTAAAGGTTTGTTTGATTTAAAGCTTAGACAGTTGCATGAAAGAAATGGTGGTGAGTGGTTCTATCAATTGCCATCACATCATCAGTATAAAATTATCAAAATTTTTGAGACCTTACCCATTGTGATAGAGCTCAGTCTGAAAAATAAGAAAATAGGGGTGGTTCATGCTGATATCGACTTTAACGAATGGAATACATTTAAGCAGGATGTAGCAAAAGGGGATTATGTAATTCCTGGCATTACATCGGCCTACACGAACGCACTTTGGGGGCGAGGGCGCATAAAAAACTATTCAAATGATTATGATGTCGTAGAAAACATTGATGTCATCTATCTTGGGCATACGATTGTGCGAGAAATGACCCAGATTGATAATTGCTACTATATTGATGTTGGATCGTTTTTTACTCAAAGGCTTTGCATAATCCAAATTAAATAAAAGGACTTGTATGGGATTTGATTGTATTCTAGTAGATAAGCATTTATTCAGTTTTACTTTTAACGATTCAGAATGGCTTAAGCTAAAAAGAGATTATTTAGATTTGGGGTTGTACATGCCATGTTGTGGGCATCATGCAATACCTAAAACAAGTATTTTAGGCACAAAATATTTTGCTCACAGAGTTAAAGCTAAATGTAGCTCTTTGAATGGAGAATCTCGCGAACATCAATTCCTAAAATATTTAGCATGCAAAACGCTTCACGAAATGGGCTGGCAAGTAGAGGTTGAGAAGAGGGGATTATCCTTATTAGATGAGCTTTGGATAGCAGACATATATGCCGAAAAAGAAAATAAACGGTTCGTAGTAGAAATCCAGTGGTCAGGACAAACGATAGAAGAAACTAAAATTAGAAGTGAAAAATATAAAAATTCAGGAATTAAGGTTTTGTGGTTCATGAAAATGAAAAGAAACTCTAAATCTACAAATCATTATTTAAAGGAATATTACTCTAATCAAAATGGTGTCTCATTATTGCCTATATATTTTGATGCTGAAACGAAACAGTTTATGGTTTTTAATATTTATCTTCCTCAGATACCGAATAAAAATATTAATGAAAAAGAAGTTGAACTTGAATTTTGTTTGACGCTTAAAAGTATTTTTAGTGGAGATTTGCATTTTTTTAGCTTAAATAAAGTCAAATATCTAATTAGATTTGGTATGTATCCTTCTAAATGTTTTAGATGTGGTAAAGTTTTTAATTTAGTTCTTCAAGGGGATTATTATATAGAGCATAATTCTAAATTTGTATTTTTAGACTCGTATGACTTGAAAGATTTGCCAATTAATGCTTTAGATAATATTAATAGGAAAGAGTTAAGGTCCACATATAAATTTGGTTATTTAAAATTGAGAAATAGCAAACATTTCAAACAAGAATATGTTTCAAATGCTTGCCCTGATTGTGATGAAATGCAAGAAGATTATTATTTGCGTCAAGTTATTAATTCAGGGGATTTGACCTACTCAGAATATTATGAAACTACACTTGCTAGATCCGCAGTTCGTAGAAGAAAATGGATTTTATTAAATGGGTTATAAATTTAATTTGTATTTTAATATCAGCTTTAAATGGGAAAATCAAAAATTAAATTTGAGTTAATACTTCAATATTTTTTTTAAATTTTTTCCCTACCCAAAAATGTGTGCGACCCACAATAATTAAAATTAATGGTAAATCAGATTTTAGATGCTTGTTCCAACTGGAATGATCAGTCATTGAGGGGGTGGGTACATCTTCTGGGTGTGTATGCCATTCACCTAAATAATGCCATTCACCATTACTCTTTTTAAAAGCATCATCAACAACCTTTTGATGATGTTTACTGATTCGATCTACCATGAACCTACTCCTGATATCCCATTTGCTAGGTTCTGATAATTCCGTTATTACTACATGGATACCTCTACGCTCACCTATCAAGACGCCAGCACTTTCAGGGCTACAAACATTTGTTTGGCGGTGTGAAAGGAGTTTATTTGCCACTTCAGTCGAAATTACAATTAAGGATTCGTCTAGAGCTTTGAAAACAAGTTCTTTATCGACCATTACAGATCCCACAAAATGTTTGTTTCCGAATCCAACTCGGCTTTTTCGTACGCCCTCCCATAAAGAGATGTTCTTTGTAATTCCACTCTCTTTCGTTTTCTAAAGTAGATAAAACTGCCTCTTGTATTAATGCAGCGGTCACAACACTAACAGCTGCATCATACGGTGTGTATGTGTTGCCACATGACACTTTCTTTTGGTTAATATCTAATAACTTCTCAAAACGAATATCTGTACCATTTTTATAGAAAGCTGGATCACCACAGAGGCAGTTATAACAACCATCTGAGCTATCTATGAATACTTTTGATGCGATACCATTTCCATCATTGAATCCATGAATAATGATAGGTCTATTCTCAACATCAATCTCTCGGCTAACTTTTGCTAAGCGTTTTGATACAGGTCCTCGACCAGTAGCATCAATCACAATGTCATAATGTGATAGGAAAGACTTCATAATAGGAAACCCATATTTATGAGCTTCAACATTTGCTGTGAGGTGGGTTGAATCAATAAGTCTATCTTTCAATGCTACTGCTTTGTACTTACCGAAGTCTTTTGTACTTAATGTATGGCGGCCAAAATTGTGAGGTCCATAGGTATCATGATCATATAAATCTAAACTTTTGGTTCCCATGCCTGCACCGGAGCGAATCAAAAGCTCTGCCAAGTAGCCGCCAATGGTTCCGCAGCCAATTAAAGCGATACGCTTTGTCCGAAGATCACCAGTCTCAGGTCTAGATCTATTACGTGAGAGGATGGTATCTTTATCCGACTTTTTAAATGCAATTCTTTGGAATTGATTAAAAGCGAATTTGCCCATGAGAATGCTACTTGCTCTTTCTAAATTAAGCTTTCTTGCCCCTTTACCTTTTTTTCTTGGATTTGCGTAAGTCGTAAACTGTACTGCTTTTAGATTCAGTTCAAGTACTACCCCGAACGTATCTTGTTTATCTACATCCAATACGATCAAATGATGTTTAGTCGTAGGATGGTCTACAAAATACTGAACCAAATGTGCTTTGGCATTGTGGTCTACTTTAGACAACCATTGAAATAGAGCCTTGGCATCTTTCGGTGGCCAATGAACACCAGAAAGCTTGGTAGGTCTAACTGTAAGACAAAAAACGTTGAGTTTCCGTTTGTCAGTTTCTTCAAGTGATCTTTGGCTCAGCCATTTTTCTTGGATATCTTTATCTTGGAGCCCAAACAATAAGGATTCAGTACGTTTAGAACCATCATTAGTAGTGTTTCGAGTCAGATAAGCAACTTCACCATTCAATGAATTCAGGTCTGACAGAGCATAGGTTAGTCGTTCAGCTTTCCAGTAAGCGACAAATTCACCCTCAAGTTCAACCTGATCTACTTTACCATTCTTTAAAGACTCAATTGAATTGTCTAAAGTGCGTTGAATCTGTTGATCTATAGTCCTATATAGATTATCAAGATCATTAGGATCCCAATCAGCTTCCATTTGTTCTACGTAGCAAAGATTCCCATTATTGTTGACATGAGGTAGTAGCATGTCGTCAAACTTTGATGGTTTGCTGATGATGTGCGCCCACGGCAAAATTGTATAAATGTCATAGTTTATTTCTAAGGCGATAGTGAATATCCCCTCAGAAGTTGAGAAATCTTTTAGGTAAACAGGATATTTCTCTTCAATTGAAGAGAGAGCCTCATATTTCTTTCGTTGCTTGGCTGTCAGGTATTTATACCCGCAGCCAAGCATCACAGTATGCAATTCTGACACTCAATCAACCGCTTTTCATTGAAGTACTGATGATGGCAGCTTCTTTTGCTTTTAATGGAGTGCTTGCGTAGGCCGGAGCTGCTGCTTGAGCGACAATCAGACTAATATCCTGGACACGATCGCCATACTCGCCATTTAGAATGTTTAATGCAGCTTGTTTGGTACTCGCTACATTGGCAGCTTCGAGAGAGCTTACCAAATCGTGAAGCTTATACATGACTTCTTCGTGCTTAGGTTCATGTTCATAGTAAGGAGGGAACAATGGACGATCATCGTTCTCATCTGGACTCTCTACGCCATTTAGGAACATTTCAGGCAATTTTTTTGCGACAGTCAGCATTAATGACCCAAAATCTTTAGTATCTACATGTGTATTGTCTAGGATCTCGACCACGGCTGCCATTAATGATATTGAAGATGGACCATTGCTTTCTTTCCAATCACCGGCATCGCGCCATGCTTTAAGAATTCGACAAACTTTTCGTAGATGTTGACCAGTACGTTGACATGCATCTTGGAACCACAAGTGGACATCTTTAGGATCACTCTTAATCCATTTTGCATCGTCCTTACGTACGGCTAGATTTACACAGTCAGTTTCAATTTGATCATAAAGAGCATGGTCGGCAGCTGAAACGCTGTCATACATTTCACCAAAGATCTGAGTGTTAGCAGACTTTCTGATTAGCTCCTCTTTTTCAATGAATTTCTCAAAAGGGATAGCATACATCGGTATATCTATATGGACGCTTTCGGCAGGGATTTTGATACGTCCACACGTTTCTTTCGCTTCAAATGACCATCCATAACGTTCAACAGCCAGAGATTTAAGAGAGGCATCAACCAAGAGCAATAGAAGCTGATGACCAATTGCCGGCTTATCTTCAAAGAACTGCATCGGAAGATATGTGCCATCATCAATGTCCATTTCTTGAGAGGGTTTGTATGGACGATTCAATGTGTCATACATGAAGCTTCCTTGCGTCCAAAAGCGAGGATTGATCTTCATAAACTCAACTTTAAGATCAGGTGAAAGCTCCATAATGAGTTCAGATAACTTTCGTTGGTCATCAACTGAAAGATACTTGAAATGCGTATTCTTAAATTCAGCTCGAAATTGTAGGGCTGAATCAAACTGCTTTGATGTTTTTACAAGTTGTTTGGCTTCGTCAAAGACATCTCGTATACGTTCACGGACGATTTGTCGTAGTGATTTTAAGCCTTCTTTTTCATGCTCAGCAAGGATCAGCTTACCGATGAGACCGGTATCACGATTGGTATAGTAGCTGTGAAAACTCCAGGTCATGCTGCATTCTCCTGAGATGGTTCAGTGTTAAATGGTTTAGCTGGATTGACAAAGAATTTACGCAATTCTGGATCTTCAGAATAACGCTCAAGACCTAATTTCCTTCCCATTCCACGTAGAGATTGCAGACTACTTTCAGATGCGTTATCTAATGTAATTTCAGATGCTGCTTCATTGGGAATCGTTTCATCGATTTCAACATAGTTTTTCTCAATGTTTAGAGCTTTAAATTCACGTAGAAGCATAAATCGTTGCAAATGCTGATTCGCTGTCATTGTAGTTAGAACGATACGTTCACCCATATTCCAAAGGCTCAAGTAACCCTTGCCGCAGTTTTTTGAAAGTACTGCAGGACTGACACAATAATCTTCGCTAAGTGTACCGATATTCAAAACATGCACATCTTCTGGTTTAGCATCCGGGAAGTCATTTTTCATATCGATCAAAACTTCACGAATTCCAACAAAACTTGGGTTATTAGCTACAAGACCACCATCAGCAAAGTAATGACCTAATTTCTCAATATAATGTGGTTTGAAATAGGTCGGGGCAGCAGATGTTGCCATTGCTGCATCAATTAACCGAATTTCACGATCAAATGTGAAATTCGGATTGTGTGGAGTTTTAAAGAACTTTGGCTTGCCAGTGGAAAGGTTGACAGATGTAATCATTACCCGTGTTTTAAGATCTTCAAATTTCAGATCTTCTGCGATCATATTTTTTACTGTTTCGTACAAAGGTTCACTGTCATAGATTGAACGACGTAGTAGATTCCACCATTGTTTTTTCTTAAATCGTTTAGTTGGGAAAATTTTCTGTGCATTTGCTTCGAAAGCATCTTGCAGTTCCCGTGCACTTTTGCCTGATGCTAGACCAAGGGCTAAAATACCGCCTATTGACGTACCTGCGATTAGATCAAAATATTCACCAATTTTAACATTTTCACGTTTCTCACGCTTTTCTATCAATGCTTCTAAATTTGCAAGTAAGGTAATGGTATATAACCCACGTACACCACCACCATTTAACGATAAAACTTTAATTGGGTGACCTTGTTCTAAATTTGGAGTCTGTTCCTCTGTTGTCATTTTGTGCTCTATTTAAAGTCTATTTGTTTTATTTTGTGATGGTTAGTAATTATTCAAGGTTTGATATGTAATAAAATATTTCTTTGTAATCAATAGACTTCCTTCATAAATCATTTTTCAATCAATTTAATTGTTTATCTTTCACCCAATCTAAATTGTATATGCCAGCAAGTAAATTAAACCGCAGGTTTAATCTTTTACGACGATTTCTATATACACAAGATAAAATCTTAAAACATTTCATCCTTCCAAATACATGCTCTACTTGAATTCGTCTACGACCAATCTCTCTATTTAACTTTTTTAATTCAGAATCTAGTTTTTCAGTTTTCTTTGCTTTAGATGGCATGAGGCATCCAAAACCCAATTTCTTTATCCCTAAATAACCCTTATCAACGATAAAAAAGGGCTTAAATTTTAATTTCCTCATGCTTTTTTTTAATATTTTAAAATCATGCATGCTTCCATGACTTCCACATACACTCAGTATTTCACCTGTTATATAGTGCATAGATAGCTGAAATTTAAAGGTATGTCGCTTTTTTTTACCGCTATACCATTTCTTCTGTTTTTTTTGGACGTTGAACTAATATTTCAGTGGCATCAATCACAATAACTTCCCAATCCACTTCATCTCGATTAGGAAGTTGTTTTGGCAAGTTAAATTTTCCAGAACGGATTAAGGTATCTTCAATAACACGTGTGATACGAATTGCACTCGTTTCAGATACACCGTAACTCATACCAAGATGGAAAAATGTTCGATATTCTCTCCAATATTCTATACATAAGAGCAAACGATCTTCCAACGGTAATTTATGCGGTCGTCCTTTACCAATATGACGAGGTAACTGCTTATTTAGCTCGGCCAACATGAGGTTAAATGTAGCCCAACTAACACCGGTAAGCCTACGAAACTTAACGTCTGATAATTTTTGAATATCTTTGAATTTCATCCAAGGATTATCCCTTGAATTAAATAATTTTGCTGATTAATTTAAGATCAAATAAATTGTACGTTTTTTGATTTATGACGGAAGTCTAATGTATGAATTCAACTTAGAATATGAGAAAAACGTAAGCTCTCTGATCAACATGATCAACATGATCAACATGATCAACATGATCAACATGATCAACATGATCAACATGATCAACATGATCAACATGATCAACATGATCAACATGATCAACATGATCAACATCCATTAATTAAAATGGATAGAAATTAGATCATATTGCTCAAGATGTTGATACATGAGCAATATGAATATTTAACAATTTTAATTACTTATAATAACTTGTTCAACTTGTTCAACTTGTTCAACTTGTTCAACTTGTTCAACTTGTTCAACTTGTTCAACTTGTTCAACTTGTTCAACTTGTTCAACTT
>NZ_JBLVOM010000252.1:0-8363 GCF_053543775.1 Acinetobacter endophylla
GCGTGTAACCTCGCCTCTTCAACGACATCATCGCACCGGTCTTGGCCTTGGGTGTATTCCAAGTCACCTTGTCGACCCCAGCCGTGTTTTTGCCTTTGTTTTCAGACACTCGTTTTACGGCCAATGCTTTGCCACTAAACGAGTGAGTCAGCAGCCATTGCAAAGCTTTCGCCTTGTTATGCCTGCCGTCTTGTACCGCCTTCACAATACGCGCTTGCAGCCCTCTGACATGACGCTGTACAGCAATCCAATCGATGCTGTCCCACGATGTGCTGGAAGGTGCACACGCTGATACTGCTGCATTCATTTGCTCTCCCTCCATTAAAAGGGTTCTACACACTCTCTTGTGATGAGAGACCATAAGGACGTCAGCCCGCTTTCGCGTGGGGTAATGTTTCAACCTCTATCCAACCCATTACAGACTGGCATTCGCTTTTTCCTCGTTCCTTCGCCCGCATCACCATGGGCAGTTTTTGCAAACTGCTTTCCCAATGGGGGTAATACGGGATTTCCACGTTCCGCTTACTGAAGTACATCGGCTTAGGTGCCTGCTATCGACCGGGAGGCGTATGGGTCACGAATGCGTAGTAGAAAGACGCGATTCCCACCTCCATTACCGTTTTGGTTCGAGCGTATTAGCCATTTCCGCTCGTTCAATTTAACGATCGTTGCGCAGATTCACATGTGTTCACCATACCGATTATCTAGCCCTTGTCCGGCTATGGCTGCCAGAAGAGTACGCCTCTCACGATTGATACCCCGCACCTTACGGTGCCTCGTTACATTGTCGAAGGCGCTCTTTATTCAGCCTTCTAGATTCACCCGGTGACACGGGTGGTTCCCGCAGGGGGAACAACTTCATTAAGCGACTTCGTGTCGCACCTCTACCCAATTGTTGCATATCGGTAGATTGCCATCATCCAGATAGCGGCTTAAGGCTGGCCAACGCTTCAGAGTGTAATTGATAGCCTTGGCGGTGGGAGAACTCGATGGCACTGTCAGATGATGTTGGTTGAGCCATTCATATAGTTGTTGCATCACTGGTTGACTATGCTGTTGTCGGTATTCGCGGCGGTCTTCCGCTGTACCATCGGTCTTTTTCCTGAGTTCTGCTTCTATCGCATACAGTTTCTGAATCAGCACTAAGGCCTGTTCAGCAACCTGACTTTTCCCAGTTACATGCAGTTCATGGAATTTACGACGTGCATGGGCCATGCACCCCACCTCAATCACCTGGCCTGATTTAAAACGTGCTTTATAACCACTGTAATCATCACAGACTAGATAGCCCTGCCAGCCTTTCAAGAACTCTTCAGCATGCTGGCCTGAACGACTATCCTGAAAGTCATAGATCACCGCCTGAACTGGATTATACTGTGTGGTGGCATAGGCCCAGACATAACCTTTCTTCGGTTTTTTATTATTCTCACCCATCCGCATGATGGTGACCGGTGTTTCATCTGCATGCAGCACCCGCTGTTGCAGCACCACCTCTTTTAAGGCATTGGCCAGAGGTTCCAGTTCTACACCGCAGCGACCTATCCAGTCAGATAAAGTGGATCTGGACAGATCAATGCCAGCCCGCTGATAGATCAGGCGCTGACGGTACAGCGGCAAATGATCGGCATACTTCGATACCAGCACATGGCTGAGCAATTCAGGTGAAGCAATGCCTTTATCAATCACATAGGCGGGCATCGCTTGCTGAGTTAGAGTGTCACACTGATCACAGACCCATTTACCACGCACATGCTGTTCCTTATAGAACTGTGCCGGTCTGAAATGCAGTTTTTCACTGACATCTTCGCCGATACGACGGAGTTGGCAGCCACAAGCACATTGGGTTGATGCAGGTTCATGCTCAATACGGATGGTGTGTAGATGATCTGGCAGTGGTCGACGTTTAGGTTTATTGGTTTTGGCTTTCTGTGTCGCTGCATTGGTTTTATCTGCATTTAGCCGTTCCAGTTCTAGATCAACCGCGGCAATATCTTCTTCAACCGCTTCATCCCACAGATGGATTTGTTTTGCCGTTAAGTGTTCATTCTTTTGGGCGAATTTATGCTTTTTAAACAGCGCCAGTTCATGCTCGTATTTTTGATTGAGAATAGAAAGATGTTGAACTTTGGCATCCAATTGTTGGTTTGATTGTGCTAGAGACTGATGCTGCAGCGCCAACTGCCTGGTGAATTCCAGCAGTTGTTCATGGGTCAGTTGGCTTAAGTCAGGCAGCGTATTCATGACCGCAGTATGCCTGAGGTCATGAGAAGAATGAAATAGAACGTTTGGAGAATAGCAGAATGGTCGAGCCTGGTTTAAAGCATCGTCACCACCTGCTGTCGTCCAATGCGCTGCCAGGGCAAACCTTGGATCAGTGCCTGTAACTGTTCCGGGCTGAGGGCCACGGTTTCACCTTGGTGAACTTGAGCCCAGTGAAATTTGCCCTGTTCCAGCCGCCGGGCACACAGCCAGATGCCCAATCCATCATGTACCAGCACTTTCATGCGATGGCCACGTTTATTACAGAACAGGTAAGCACAATGCGGTTTGATGTAGCCAAAGGCTCTCACCACCTGAGCCATGGTCGTATCCATACCTGCACGCATGTCCATGGGCTGAGTAGACAACCAGATTTCATCAATGCGGATCATGTTGCAAGTGCCTTGAGTAATTCTGCCAAGGCAGGTATTTCTGATGTCTGCCATTTTAGCTGAATATCATTATTCGTATGAGGCACGGTGATACACAACGTGATCCTCTCATCAATAGGTTGGCTGATTGCAGCAGTGTAAGGCAAAGCAATAAATGCTGGATTCACATGAGTAGGATCCTGCACGGCACCCTCATGATGGCTGAAGATCCTGATCCAACGACTGACAAGGTTGGCATTAATACTATGTTGCAGTGCGACCGAAGCGATCGAGGTATTAGGATTTTTGCAGGCATTGACAATACTGAGTTTGAATTCTTTGCTGTATTTTCGGCGTTTTTTAGCAACAGGAGGTGTTGCTGAATATATATCCATGTTCATGGATTAAGTCCCCACTTGTTTTTAGGTGGGAACTAAATTAAGGCTTATAGGATCGCTTGGTAAGGCTGTGTTAGCCGGATGCTTACGAAAGAATACCAAATGGCATAATAAAAAATCACATAAGCAAATCCATGTTCATTTGGAATTCCCACTAGGGCATAATGATTGCCTTGTTTTAACAAAGATCGTTTGTTCTCATTAGAGAGGGTATTAACAATTTTTAGAAAATAGTCCTCATTAAAATAATCTCCTATATCTGGTATGGGGAAAACAGAAGCATCTTCTAATAATATCTTATGAATTTTTACTTTTGTGAGCTGGTTGTGGTTTATGTAAGAACTATCGCCATCATCAATATGCTCTAATATTTGATGATTCCCTTTTGATGATTTTCTTAACCAACCATATAAATTAAATGTAGAAGTAGGGTCGCAATGTAATATTACATCCTCATTTATATTTTGAGTGCTGCCTAAATATCCTTCTAGTTCGTTATACAAGCTTACTCGGTTGTTTAATTGAAAATTAATAAAAGATTGCTTGAGTATATCTATAGCCCTTTCAAAGAATTCAGTAATAAGTTCTTTATGTCTATAGCCTTCAAAGTTTTCACCTTGATGATCCGTAGTACAAATTTCCCCACTTTGACTCACATGATCTAAGGCAGACATTGGTCGTGTCAATATTCTAAAAATGGGAGGTATCGTCCAATTAGCTCTATTTTGAAAAATTAGACCAAGGCAAACCTGTTGTGTATTAATGAGAAAATCAAATTTTAGATTAACCCAATCCTTAGTAATAGAAGTGACATGGATATTTTGAGCTCCATGTTCACTTAATAGCTTTTCAATATTGTCTAACTTTGGGTTATCAAAAAACATTGAGTTTTCCTAAGCAGATTTTCCTTCTTGAGTGTAATAAGTTTGTACTACTGGTTCGGACACTTCTTGTATTTCAGGGATAGGGAATTGTCTTCCAAAAGTTTTATTTAAAATTTTGCAAGCTTCTACTGTATCAGTTTCCTCATTTACAGCTTCTAAAGATGATTTTAAATCTTCAAGTTTTGATTTTAAGTGCTCCATTTGTTTTCGGGTCAATTTTTCGAGTAAGTCTACACCTTGATGTGCAGGTAAATTAATTACGAGTCTGAAGTAATACTCGTTATTTTCTGGATCAATGCTAAAGGTAGTGAATTGATCTAATACATTATTTACTATAGAAAGTAATACCTTATTATCATTCTCATAATCTTCAGCTGTTATATGCTCATATACAGCTGTAGTGATAGCAATACTCTTAAAAAAATCTAGACCTTTCTCATTTCGCCATTGTTTCAAGTAGCGAGTACATCGTCTAAACTGATGACGTAAATCTGAATCATCTTCAAATTTTCCCAAAATTGTATCGGTAAGTTCAGTAGGATTTGAAATATCCCAAGTCTTAAGGTCTTCAGAGGAGAATTCCTTACCTCGAGCTAGATACATATTGCCTTTGTCGTCTTCAGCGTAGATGGGCAGATCTACATGATAATCGGGACTACCATTTTTGAGATAAGTGACAGTTACGCAAGGTCGTTTGATCGTTACAGTTCTATTTGAATGAGTTAAAGCATCTCTAACAATTTTTTTAATTTCTACTGAGCCATATTCCTCTTTGTCACAATCTAATAAAACTCCTACATCAATATCATAATCTCCATTCTTAGGCTTAATCCCTGTGCCCAAGGCATAACTACCTTGATTAAAGTATTCAACAAATTGAGGACCATTTGGATCCTTTTTGAGTTCATCTTTTAAGGTGCTAATCAAAAGGTCACGTTTTTCACGTAATGTACTTTCTTCGTCATAACGACCTAATCGAATATTTGTGTGGAACTTAGCATAGTGTTTTTGTGGATTCGCCATATTGTTGTATTCCTGTAGTGCTTTTGTTGTTATGGGGATCTCCTATATTAAATACAAGTTAAGACATTAAAAAAAATAGAATTTTTAAAGGGAAAATTTAATCAAAAAATATTTAAACAAACGATGAGATGTATCAATCTCCAATTTTTAGCATTCCTTCCCAACTAAAATAGTTTTGAGTCAAATTCTTTCTGGACATCGCCCATACACGACCATGCATCTTGCAAGGTCCAATTACGGCATCGCCACCACAGAGTAAAAAGAATGTTCAAAATAAACAGTCTAAAAATTCTGAATAGCCTTTTAGAACAGAGAGTTAAGGCACACAATTTAAAATAGTCAGTGAGCCTATCAAAATCCTCATGTATGAAACCTAAGAAGTTCCACATTTTTCTGGGTATACAAGCCTAAATTTTATGGAAAGAATTCATATGCTGCTCCTTTAGCTAAAAGAGTATTCAGCTTACGATTCGTGGTTATTTTCAACAGTGCCTTCTGGTAAGGGTCGGCACCTGCACATCAAAAAAATCTCCCCCCAGAGTACGGCTGTTTCTATCGGGGGTAGAATATTCATTCTGTTACTTTAGACTATACCCTAAAGTTACAATCTGAAAGTTCATGAAATTATGTATCATTTAAATGATTTTTAATCATAAGTAACATGTAACTTTGATATTAAAGATTTATAATTTACAAAATTGTTCATTTTTATCCAATTGGGGCGAGAAAGAGTGAAAGGCCAAAAAGTAGGTTATGTGCGAGTGAGTTCGGTCGAGCAAAATACTGGGCGTCAACTTGAGGGGATTGAAGTCGACCGGATTTTTGTTGACCGTGCTTCAGGTAAAAATACTGACCGACCTAAATTTCAGGAAATGTTGAACTATGTCCGGGAAGGGGACAGGGTGATTGTACATTCCATGGATCGTTTTGCGCGAAGCCTGAAAGATTTGGTCACTGAAGTAGATAAACTGGTCAAACGAGGGATTGCCATCCAGTTTGTAAAAGAAAATATTACTTTTACGGCCGAATCCACCCCGATGGATAATTTGATGCTGCAATTGATGGGTGCTTTTGCACAGTTCGAACGTGAGATCATTTTAGAGCGGCAAAAGGAAGGAATAAAACTCGCCTCTGCTCAGGGGAAGTACAAAGGTCGGGTGCATAAACTAAAGCCTGACCAAGCTGAAGCTTTACGACAAGCATGGAGGGAAGGGAAGTATCCATCAAAAATGGCATTAGGAAAAGCTTTTGGGATTAGTCGTCAGGCGGTATACCGATATTTACAAGTTAGTGAATAGTGAACCGTACCGGGTTTGTCGGAGACTTTTTTATTTAAGTTAGGCCACCTGACCTAACGGGTTAATCTTATCATAGTATATTGCTTCAAACTCAAAAGGCGATACATAACCCAGTGCACTGTGTACACGCTTTTTATTGAACCAATCTACCCAATTTAGTGTCGCAAGTTGTACATCCGCTAAACCTTGCCAACCTGCTTTTAGATATTCAATCACCTCTGTTTTGTATAAGCCATTCACCGTTTCAGCCAAAGCATTATCGTATGAATCACCAGTCGTACCGACTGATGCTCGTAAATTTGCAGCTTCTAAACGATTGGTATGGCGAATGGAAAGATATTGAACACCTCTATCTGAATGATGAATCACATTCTTTGGCATGCCTCGATCATGCAATGCTTGCTCCAATGCATCGAGCACCATATCTGTATTCATTCGTGTAGATACTTTCCAGCCAACAATTGCTCGTGAGAACACATCAATAATAAAGGCGGTATAGACTCAGCCTGAATTTGTTTGAATATACGTAAAGTCACTCACCCACAGTTGGTCAGGATGATCAGCAGTAAAATTACGTTTCACTAAATCATCTGCTCGTTTTTGGTCATCTCGGCTACGGGTGGTTTGTTTGTTCTTACCTCACCAAACACCTTGTATACCTAGCTTTTTCATTAATCGAGCAACAGTACAGCGTGCGATAACATAACCTTCACGTTTCAGTTTTTGCCAGACTTTACGTACACCATACCGACCTGAACTTTCCTTCCAAATTCGTTTAATTTGTTCAGCATGATGCAAGTCATGTAAATCTCGCTTTGCTCGATGTTCTGGATTTTCGCAGAGATCTAGAGTGCGGTAATAGGTTGAAGGTGCGATTGGTAAAATTCTACAAATCGCCTCGACTCCGTACAGCTCTTTATTATTATGGATAAAATCCACCATTATTTGTGTGGGCAGTCGAGCTCCGCCTGGGCGAAAAAAGCGGCTGCTTTACGTAGAATCTCATTGGCGCGTTGCAGTTCTTTATTTTCGCGTTCGAGTTGTTTGATACGTTCTTGGTCTGAAAGCTGCTGTACTTTAACTGGATTTTGCTGATCTAAATGCTTTTGATGCCAGGCACGTAGTGTTTCAGGAGTACAACCCTTGCGCAGTATACTGCTCAGGGAGCAATAGCGGTGATCGCAGCCCAATTCGATGGATAATCTTTTTCAGATTCAATCAATAATTGAACCGCTCTTTCTCTAATTTCAGGGGTATATTTTAATTTTGTCATCGGGATAGTCTCTCAGAATATTAACTCTCCGACAAACCCGGTACGGTTCAGTCTAGGATCAATTTAAAAAATGGGTGGTGTTTCAAAAAGTATGCTGAAAAAAAGCAGGTTGGATTTTGATAAAATAGAGAAATGCGAATAACTCTAGAAATCAAGTGTCCAGCCTGCCTAAGTGACAGTATAAAGAAAAATGGCACAAAAGTAGATGGTAAGCAAAATTACCAATGTAAAATATGCAGACGTCAATTTATTGGTGATCATGCTCTCAGTTATCAAGGCTGTCACTCAGGTATCAAAACCAAAATATTACACCTCATGGTGCGAGGCAGTGGTGTCAGGGATATAGCAGAAATTGAAAGAGTAAGTATCGGTAAAGTTCTACGGACACTTAGCCAATCAAAATATCAACTTCGAGCACAGCAAAGTCATTATGAAACCCTTGAAGTAGATGAGTTTTGGACTTTTGTTGGTCATAAGCAAAATAAACAATGGCTAATTTATGCCTATCATCGAGAAACAGGTGAAATTGTTGCTTATGTATGGGGTAACCGAGATTTAGCCACTGCAAAACGACTTAAATTAAAATTGAAGCAGTTAGGTGTAAGCTATACATGTATATCAAGTGACCATTGGGATAGCTTTGTTACGACCTTTAAAGAATGCAAACAGTTGATTGGTAAATTTTTCACTGTGGGTATAGAAGGCAATAATTGTCGATTACGGCATCGAATCAGGCGAGGCTTTAGGAGAAGCTGCAACTTCTCCAAAAAGCTTGAAAATCATTTCAAAGCCTTTGATTTAGTGTTCTTTTATATCAATAATGGATTCGTTTAATGCCAGCATACTTTTTGAAACAC
>NZ_JBLVOM010000253.1:0-56864 GCF_053543775.1 Acinetobacter endophylla
GTATGAAATCGTTCCTGGTTTTATCTGTTCAATGCTGGCGATTGTAGTGGTGAGCCTGATGGGTAAAGCACCAACAGCAGAAATTACCGACCGCTTTGAAGAAGCTGAACGCCTGTATAACGAAAGCAAATAATTCTGTATCAACTAAAAAGAGGACTTTTAGTCCTCTTTTTTTATGCGGTTCCTTTAAAATTTTTTAGAAAAATAATTTTTCAATCAGCTTTTGCGCGTGAGCAGGAACTGGGTAATTTGCCTCAACTCTTCCGCCCCTTCAAAATGGTTCAAGGCATTGATCGCCTGATCATGTAATTGCTGGGCATAGGCTTTGGCCTGCTCCAAACCCATCAATGCCGGATAGGTCGATTTTTCTACCTGTTCATCCTTGCCGGCTGTTTTCCCCAACACTTCGGTATCGGAAATAATATCCAAAATATCATCCTGTACCTGAAAGGCCAGACCAATCGCCTGTCCAAACTCACGTAATTTAGGAATGGCCAGATCGGTACCCTCAAAAATAGTCACCGCCGCCATCATGATCGCGGCACTAATCAAAGCACCGGTTTTATTGCGATGAATATTTTCCAGTGCTTGCTGATCGATTTTCTTGCCTTCAGACTGCAAATCTAAAACCTGACCATTCACCATTTTCGAAGAAGCGGTTGCCAGAATCTGCATCTGCTTCAGTACAATGGAAGCTTCTACCGCTGGCCCCTGATCAAACAGACGGCTACCCAAGATTTCGAAAGCCATAGACTGCAGGATATCACCTGCCAAAAGTGCTGTATCTTCTCCATAAGCCACATGACAGGTTGGCTGGCCACGGCGCAACAAATCATTGTCCATACACGGCAGATCATCATGGGCCAGTGAATAGCAGTGAATAAACTCGATCGCAACCGCTGCACGACGCACTGCAGCACTATTCTGGTTGGGTTTTAATGCAGCGGTGGCATAGCATAGCGCTGGACGTACTCGTTTACCGCCAAGCATCACAGCATGATGGACTGCCGACCTTAAAGGTTCCGGAATAGCAAAGGCTTCCAGAGCGGTCAATAAATCCTGTTGAATGCGATGTTGTGCTTGTGTGAGTGCATGGGTTGATACGTCAGTGATAGATGACACATTCGCCTCGAATACGTAGTCCAGAAAAATAAAATGACAAGCGAATAAATGCCTGTACGCTGATTCAGGCATTGTACCTAGAAATGCCTTGAATTTTCAGCCATAAATCGTATTGTTCTGCTGAAATTTACTATTCAACATCAAATAAGCAAGGCAGAGATTTTAAACCATAAAAAACCACCGCAGAACCGGTGGTTTTATTCAAGCTAAATGTATGCACGGCATTTAAACGAGAACATCTTCTGGTACGCGCACCCAGCCTTCCATCAACACGCGGGCACTACGGCTCATAATCGCTTTCGTCACTTTCCACTCACCATTTTCAAAACTTGCTTGTGCACCCACTCTCAAAGTCCCGGAAGGATGACCGAAACGCACCGCTTCACGCTCTACCCCACCTGCGACCCGGTTCACCAATGTTCCGGGAATGGCAGCTGCTGTACCAATAGCCACCGCAGCCGTGCCCATCATGGCATGATGGAGTTTACCCATAGACAAGGCCCGAACCAGAATATCGGTATCCGATTCAGTGACGGTCTTGCCACTTGAAGAGGTATAGCTACTCGGTGGTGCAACAAAGGCAATTTTTGGCGTGTGTTGTCGGGTTACGGCTTCTGCAATATCCTGAATCAGTCCCATCTGCTTCGCAGCATAGGCACGAATCGTTTCAAATTTTGTCAGGGCTGCCACGTCATTATTGATATGATCCTGAAGCTCGGTACCCTTATAACCGAGATCTCCAGCATTCAAAAATACCGTCGGAATGCCGGCATTAATCATGGTCACTTCGAAACTGCCAATATTGGGAACTTCCAAAGTATCGACCAGATTACCTGTTGGAAACATTGAACCGCCTTCAGCATCGTCATCAGCTGGATCCAGAAACTCGATCTGCACTTCCGCTGCAGGAAAGGTTACGCCATCCAGTACGAAATCACCCAGCTCCTGCACCTGTCCATTTTGCATCGGCACATGCGCGATAATGGCTTTCTGGATATTGGCCTGCCAGATCCGTACCGTGCATAACCCATTTTCAGGAATACGTTCGGCATCGACCAGACCATTGGAAATGGCAAATGCTCCCACTGCCGCGGTCAGATTGCCGCAGTTACCGCTCCAGTCTACAAAAGGACGGTCAATTGACACCTGACCAAATAAATAATCGACATCATGATCAGCGTGCAGGCTTTTTGACAGGATCACCGTTTTACTGGTACTGGAACTGGCACCACCCATACCGTCGATCTGTTTCCCGTATGGATCTGGGCTACCAATCACGCGTAGTAAAAGCTGATCACGAATCCGGCCAGGCTGTTGTGCTTCTACAGGCAGATCATCTAGCTTAAAGAAAACACCTTTACTGGTGCCTCCACGCATATAGGTTGCAGGAATCTTGATTTGGGCGGCAAAACTCATGAATTATTTCATCCTTTGACTTGTCTTTGTTTTCGTACAGGTTATTCAATATTTATATTCAAAGTATAGTATGTTGAAAGCAGAACTGCTTGACTGCCAGACCTTAGTATAAAAAAACGGCATTTGTGTTTTATCCAAGAAAACAGAGAACTCGTCAGTAACAGTTTCAATAAAATTAATATATTGATTCATTTATATTTTATTTCAGTTATTTATATGAATATTTTTTATTATTCCTCCAACAATATTTCATTCTTAGGATGGACTAGGCTTCTTTAGTCTGATCAATTACAATCAGCCACTTATCATTTTCCATTGTCGGGCTGAACACTTTGAATAACGAGTCTTCACAACTTCAGCGTGGCTTAAAGAACCGTCATATTCAGTTGATCGCCATGGGCGGTGCAATTGGCACAGGCTTATTCTTAGGTTCCGCACAGGTGATCCAATCTGCGGGTCCTTCTATTATTTTAGGCTATGCCATTGGGGGCCTGATTGCATTTTTAATCATGCGTCAATTGGGTGAGATGATTGTTCATGAACCTGTCGCAGGTTCATTCAGCCATTTTGCTTATAAATACTGGGGAAAATTTCCCGGTTTCCTTGCGGGTTGGAACTACTGGATTTTGTATATCCTGGTAGCCATGACCGAACTTACCGCAGTTGCGAAATATATCAACTACTGGTGGCCGCATATTCCAGCCTGGGCATCGGTACTGTTTTTCTTTATCGTGATTACACTGGTCAACCTCGGCAATGTGAAATTCTACGGTGAATCAGAATTCTGGCTTTCCATCATTAAAGTGACTGCGGTCATCTCGATGATTGTCTTTGGCCTGTATCTGATCCTGACTGCTGATGCTTCTTCAGGCGCATCTTTTAGCAATCTTTGGACCGCGGGCGGTTTCTTCCCGAATGGTTTTGAAGGTCTGTTCTACATGCTGGCCTTCCTGATGTTTGCCTTCGGTGGTATTGAACTGATCGGTATGGCGGCTGCAGAAGCTGAAAATCCGGAAAAAACCATTCCGAAAGCAATTAATCAGGTGGTTTTCCGTATTCTGATTTTCTATGTCGGTGCTTTGACGATTCTGTTGTCACTCGTGCCTTGGAATCAGCTTGAACTTGGTGGTCTGGACAAAAGTCCGTTCGTGATGATTTTCAGCCAGCTTGGCATTGACTGGGCAGCACACTTACTGAACTTTATTATCCTGACAGCAGCATTGTCTGTATATAACAGTGGTATGTACGCCAACAGCCGTATGCTCTATGGTCTGGCTCAACAAGGAAATGCACCTAAAGTCTTCATGAAAGTGAATAAGCAAGGTACGCCAATTCCTGCTGTATTGTTCTCTGCCGCGCTGATTTTTGGCTGTGTGCTACTCAACTACTTCGTGCCTGAAGATGCCCTAAGTCATCTGATTTACATCGTAGTCGGTGCATTGGTATTGAACTGGGCCATGATTACCCTGACCCATCTCAAGTTCATTCAGAGCATGAAAAAGCTAGGACAAAAGACTTCCTTCCCTGCGCTGTGGTCTCCGGCGGGCAATATTCTGGTTCTTGGTTTTATTCTTACGATTCTTTACATCATGTGGACGCAAGGATTCCAGGAATCTATTTTGATGATCCCGCTTTGGATTGTGGTCATGTTCGGTCTGTTTAAGTTACTTAAGCCTAAAAATACCTAGACAACTCCTGTAGCTATGAGTCCTTAAAAGTTATTGCTTCGGCAATAACTTTTTTTTGTATTTTTTACAGTACAATAGCCTTCTTTTCGCGCCCTTAGCTTAACTGGATAGAGCAGTTGCCTCCTAAGCGACCGACGTGGGTTCGAGTCCCGCAGGGCGCATCATCCTTTCAAAATGTGATCTATACTTCAAAAAATTAGCGTTAATCTTCATATTTTTAGAATATTTTTTATACAAAAAATCATTTTTTCTTCATTATTTTATTTCTTTTACTTTCAAATACTTATTTCAAAATGAGGCTATTTTTTGGTGTAAAAACTCTATTTTGATGCTTTTTTAGACTAATTAGTTTTTTCTAGAGCATTTACTCTTATTTTAATTGTGCTATTTTTGTCACATGGAGTAACAAATGATTGCGGATAAATACCCGAAATCTCCAAGAATTTAATAAGTGCAAACAACAACGCTAGATATAAATTTGTACCTCAAGGAAAGACGTAAATGAAATTAAAAACATTAACTACTGCAATGATTCTCGCAACTGTACCAATGACGGGTGCATTTGCAGCAGCTTTAGATCGCTCAGGTCAATCTATCGCAGCGTTTTTACAACCAGGTAATTACTTTGAGGCTGGTATTTCTGTATTAGATCCATCTGTATCTGGTAAAGCTAATGCAGGCTATACTCCTAACCCTGCTATTCCTGCAGCATTAGCTGGTCTTGAGAATACCTCTCTATCAGACATGGGCGAAGATTATTACTTCCCAAGTGCAGCATTAAAGTTTCAAGTAGCTGATAATTTATCAGTGGGTCTTTTATATGATCAACCTTTTGGTGCTGATGCGGCCTATTCAGTTGGTGATGCTGGAGCAAACCCAGCATTAGCAGGTTTGGGTCTTCCAGCTGCATTATTTGCTGGACAAGGCTTATTCCATAACGGCCAAGAAGCAACTGAAGTAGAAGTTACAACCGAAAATTTAACGTTCCTATTAGGTTTCCAACCAACTGAAAACTGGAACCTATATGGTGGTGCAGTATACCAGACCATTAAAGGGAATGTTCAATTACGTGGTACCGCATACGGTTCTACTATTGCATTAGGCCAATATAATGCAGATATGAAAGAAGATTCTGCAGTAGGCTGGATTGCAGGTTTAGCTTACCAAATTCCTGAAATCGCATTAAAAGCATCTTTAACGTATCGTTCTGAAATTGATCATGAAGCAGCAACGAATGAATATGGTACAAGCTTAGTTTTAACTGGTTTAGTTCCTGGGCCAGGTGCGGTATATAACGAAAACACTACTACTAAAATTACAACTCCACAATCTGTAAACCTTGATTTCCAAACTGGTATCATGGCTGACACAGTCGCTTTTGCTAATGTGCGCTGGGTAAACTGGGAAGATTTTTCAATTCGTCCTGAACAGTTTGGTACAGTTTCAGAAGCTTTAGGTGCCGCAGGCTTAACCCCAGATAATCCAAATGGTTTTGACTTAGTGGGTTATACAGATGATCAATGGTCAGCTACTGTAGGTGTAGGCCGTAAATTTAATGAAAAATGGGCAGGTAATGTCTCTGTAGGTTGGGATTCAGGTGCAGGCAACCCTGTTTCAACTTTAGGTCCAACTGAAGGTTACTGGAATGTTGGCCTAGGTCTGCAATTCTCACCTGCTGCAAACTACTTTATCGCTGGTGGTGTGAAGTACTTCTGGTTAGGTGATGTTAAAGCTCAACCTGCATCAATGTTTGGTACAGGAAACTCTGTAGCACAATTTGAAGATAACCATGCTTTAGGTTACGGCTTAAAAATGGGCTATCGCTTCTAAGCTCTGATTAAATAAAAACCACTTTCGAGTGGTTTTTATTTTTTAACTCTAATTTTATACACTTGCATATCATTTGCTTGTTTTACAAGCAATTAATCCTGCTCCAAATATTAATTTTTTAAAATTTATCTTTTATTTTTATTTTCTTATTTATCATTTAGTTAATATAAAAATATAGTATAAATACTCTAAGCAACCCTTTTATTTAACCGCCTTAGTTCATTTCTTCAACAGAGCTGAGTATTTACTCTTTTTAAAATTATGTTACTTTTCCAGCACATTTTTGTTACAGATGGCATCAGGGAACGTACCATGAAGCTCAATAAAATTTATTCTGCTATTTTACTTAGCACTTTACCTCTTTCTGCAGTTCAAGCAGCTGGCCTAGACCGTTCTGGTCAATCTATTTCTGCTTTTTTACAGCCGGGTAATTATGCTGAAGCAGGTGTTACTGTGATTGATCCTAGCGTATCTGGAAAATCTATTCCTCAACTAGGTAATGAATCTATCAGCGACATGGCAGAAGACTACTACTTTCCATCTGCTGCTATTAAAGTTCAAGCAACTGATAAAATATCTTTAGGTCTGATTTATGATCAACCTTATGGTGCCGATTCAATTTATCCAACAAATAATGTAAGTTTTTCACAAGTAAATCCTCTTAGTACTCAACGAGAAAGCACTCAGGTAGAAGTAAAAACTAATAACCTTACAGCTTTAATCGGTTATCAACCGACTGAAAACTGGAATTTTTATGCTGGACCTGTTTGGCAAACTGTAGAAGCTAAAATTGCATTACGAGGTGCAGCTTATGGAAATTCGGGCTATGATATTAAAGTTGATGAAGAAGAAGCTTGGGGCTGGCTTGCTGGTTTCGCTTATCAAATCCCTGAAATTGCTTTAAAAGCAGCTATTACTTATCGTTCAGAAATCGATCATGAGGCAAATTCAACAGAGAGCTTTGGATTTGGCACTATTGCATCGCCTCTTTCACCAGATGTTACAGCTACAACACCTCAATCTGTAAATTTAGATCTTCAAACAGGTATTGCAGCAAATACTTTAGCCTTTGCTAACGTACGCTGGGTAAATTGGAGTCAATTTGCAGTAACACCTAATTTATTAAAATTACGCTCAGGCAGTAATTTGATTGACTACTCAGATGATCAATGGTCTGCAAATGTTGGTGTTGGCCGTAAATTTAGCGATAAATGGTCTGGCTCTGCTTTAGTAAGTTATGACTCAGGTGCAGGTAATCCTGTAACAACACTAGGACCAACCGAAGGTTACTGGGGTGTAGGTTTAGGTGGACAATATAGCCCAGCCGAAAATTACTTTATTCAAGCAGGTGTTCGCTATATGTGGTTAGGTGATGCTGATGCTAAAGCAGGCCCTAATGTTGTAGGAGAGTTCACCGATAACACTGCAATCGCATATGGTATGAAAATCGGTTACCGTTTCTGATTTTTTGATAGATTCAATAAAAAAGGCACTTAAAGTGCCTTTTTTATTTACTTAAATTTTTTAAGCTGGGATATCACGCACTGAAGCATTACGAATTGCTTCTTTTAACGCATCATAACCACGAATTGGCGGGAATTGCGGGAATTCAGCAATAACATTTTCAGGTGCATCAAACAGGAAACCATGATCTGCTTCACCCAGCATCGTCGTATCGTTATAAGAATCCCCTGCCGCAATCACACGGAAATTCAAACCATGCAGCGCTTTAACAGCTTGACGTTTTTGATCTGGCTGACGAAGTTTATAGGCTGAGATCATGCCTGCTTCATCTGTTTCCAGTTTATGACAGAAAATAGTTGGCCAATCCAGTTGCTTCATCAGTGGATGCGCAAATTCATAGAAAGTATCTGAAAGAATAATTAGTTGAAAATGCGTGCTAACCCATTTCACAAACTCTTTTGCTCCTGGGAACGGACCCATTTCTGCAATCACGTCCTGAATATCGTTCAAGCCTAAACCGTGCTGTTTTAAAATATTCAGACGTTGGGTCATCAATACATCATAGTCAGGAATGTCACGAGTCGTCGCTTCAAGCTCTTTAATACCGGTTTTTTTGGCAAAGTTAATCCAGATTTCTGGAACCAACACGCCTTCTAAATCTAGACATACGACTTCCATGAACATTCCCTCTGAGTTGTATTGAAAAAATTTTGCACTATCATAGCTGAAGCAACAGATTTTGTACTGTACTTTTTTAAATCTATTTTTTTCATAAGTATTTATTTTTTAGTGATAAGTCAATTAAATCAATTCTATTAAAATAGATGTGAAATTAATTAATATAGGCCATGTCCTTTCCAAGCCTATATCGCCAGGACTCTCATGACCATCATTCCTACTATTGATCGTATTGATGCGCTTGCATCTGAATATGCTGATAAATCGCCCAATGAAATTTTGGCACTTGCACTGAGCCAGCAAGGTGAAATTGCGATTTCATTTTCTGGTGCTGAAGATGTTATATTGATTGATATAGCGTCGCATCTCGGTAAACCGTTCCGGGTATTCAGTCTGGATACTGGCCGTCTACATGCAGAAACCTATCAGTTTATTGAACGGGTGCGTAAGCATTACAACATCGAGATTGAAATCTGCTTCCCTGAAACGGATGCAGTACAAAATTTAGTGACCACCAAAGGTTTATTCAGTTTCTTTGAAGATGGCCATCAGGAATGTTGCGGCATACGCAAGGTTCAACCGCTGCGTAAAAAACTGGCGACGCTGGACGGCTGGATTACCGGTCAGCGCAAAGACCAAAGTCCGGGTACACGCAATGAAATTCCAGTGGTTCAGGCCGATCCAGGTTTTTCCGGTCCGGGAAAACAGTTGATCAAGTACAATCCTCTTGCCAACTGGTCCAGTGCGGATGTCTGGAGTTATATCCGTATGATGGAAGTCCCTTACAATGCCCTACATGAGAAAGGTTTTGTTTCTATCGGCTGTGAGCCCTGCACTCGCCCTGTGCTGCCAAATCAGCATGAACGCGAAGGTCGCTGGTGGTGGGAAGAAGCTACCCATAAAGAATGTGGCTTACATGCTGGCAATCTAAAAAAATAAAGTTCAGTTTTATCGTTCCTATTGATTGAAAGGCTATTTTTTAATAAAGATAGTCTTTTTAATTGATAATTTTACATTTAGTGACAAGATATAAATTACCTTTTATCGGGATAATATTATTTTAATTAAAGAATTTATAAAATTCTAACTAATTGATTTATTTGCATAAAATGTGAAATTGAACACAATGCTATTCTTTTAATAACACATAATTATTAAGTTACACTCCACTTCGCCTCGTAAATACTATTTTTAGAAAACTATTTTAAAACTAAAATTTTCACATTTCATCAACTTAAGAATATATTTTGTTCTTGTCAATAGCCACTTTTTCACAGTTGAGGCAAGATAAAGCAGTTCATTTATATGCTAAAAAAGATATACTTTAAAAACTAAAGTAATAATTCTAACAAGGCTTTTTAGCAAAAAAGCCATAGAGAATGCAGTGAGGCAATCCACGCTATGCGTCCATTACATCCAATTGATTTTATTTTCTTAACTTTAGAGAAACGGCAGCAGCCTATGCATGTAGGTGGACTATTTTTATTCCAAATTCCCGACAATGCGCCAGCTTCCTTTATTCAGGATCTAGTCACGGATATCCAAAATTCGAAATGCTCTCCAATCCCACCTTTTAACAATTATTTAAACGGCCTGTTTTGGGATGAAGACCAGGAATTTGATTTAGATCATCATTTTCGTCATATTGCCCTGCCAAAACCGGGCCGTATCCGTGAATTGCTAACCTATATTTCACAAGAACATAGTGCCCTGATTGATCGCGCCAAACCTTTATGGACCTGTCATATCATTGAGGGCATTGAAGGTAATCGTTTTGCCATGTATTTCAAAATTCACCATGCTATGGTGGATGGAATTGCTGGCATGCGTCTGGTCGAAAAGTCGCTTTCACATGATCCAAATGCCAAGAGTATTGTACCGCCTTGGTGTGTGGAAGGCCCACGTGCCAAACGCCTTAAAGCACCTAAAGTTAACAAGTTTAAAAATGTCCTGCAAACCATTAAAGGACAGCTGGAATGTGCACCACGAGTTGCTTATGAACTGTCACAAACCGTCATGAAAGATATGGGACGCAATCCGGATTATGTATCTAGCTTTCAGGCGCCAAGCAGTATTCTGAATCAACGCGTCAGTGCTTCACGTCGCTTTGCGGCACAATCTTTCGAATTTTCACGTTTACGTCATATTTCCAAAGCGTTGGGCGTGACCATTAATGATATCGTCCTGGCCATTTGTTCAGGCGCGTTACGTGAATATTTATTATCACAAAATGCCTTACCGAAAAAACCCTTAATTGCCATGGTTCCAGCTTCGGTTCGTAGTGACGATTCAGATATATCCAACCGTATTACCATGATTCTGGCCAATCTGGGCACACATAAAGAAGATCCGCTGGAACGTCTCAAGATCGTACGCCGCAGTGTGCTGAGCGCCAAAGAACGCTTTAAACGCATGAATGCAAACCAGATTTTGAACTATAGTGCCTTTGTCTATGGTGCAGCAGGTCTGAATATTGCCTCCGGTTTAATGCCGAAACGTCAGGCCTTTAACGTCATTATTTCCAATGTACCTGGGCCACAAGAGCCCCTTTACTGGAATGGTGCACGTCTTGAAGCACTTTATCCGGCTTCTATCGTACTCGATGGTCAGGCCTTGAATATCACCATGACCAGCTATCTAGATAAACTGGAAGTCGGCTTGACCGCATGTCGTAATGCCCTGCCGAAAATGCAGAACTTGCTGGCGCATCTAGAAGAAGAAATTCAACGTTTTGAACTTATTGTAGATGGCGAACCTGTCCCAAAGTTGCGGGCGGTAAGCTAGCCGCGGATGAATAAATAAAAGAGATGGATTGTCAAAGGTATTGATCATTTTTGCCAGTCTTTGAGCACAGAATAAAGGGACCGATCTGGTCCCTTTTCTTTATTTTTGGAAATCTTTTTAAATTATTTTAGAACTTTTGGAAGACTTCTCGATTTAAATGTCTGTCCAAATCATTTTTGATAAGTTAGAAACAATGCACAAATGCAATCAGCTTTTTATGGTACGGCACTGTTGTAATAATTGATGGCAGACGTTACGGATCATGCTCGCGGTAATTTGAACTTCATTACCACGCTCATCAACGATATATCCTGCATGTACAGTCTTTGGTTCTAATACGTGTTTTAGGCCTTTATGGATTACTGCTTTACTCATACTCATCACACACTCCTTTTGCTAAGCCTGAAACTGGGAGAAACGGCTTTGGCTAATTCATGCATCTAGTATTGTAAATAAAGGCCCTGTTGTAAAATTTCAGATGTAACAAGTGTTTAACGATATTCTGTTACAATTTCAGCTGAGAATGATATCGTATTGCTCTTGCGTATACAGATTTTCCACCTGAAACTTAATCACGCGATTAATGAAATGTTCTAGATCAGCGACTGCAGGCGCTTCTGCTGTTAATAGACGATCAATAACAGCCGGATGCGCCACGACAGTAAAGCCACTCTGTGATTCATAAGCACGGGCATAACGCAGAATTTCCCTGAATATTTCGTAACATACTGACTCGGCTGTTTTGACATAACCACGTCCCTGACAGGTCGGACAAGACTCACAGAGCAGATGTTCCAGTGACTCACGGGTACGTTTTCGGGTCATTTCCACCAAGCCCAGTTCTGACACCTGAGTAATCTTGGTTTTGGCATGGTCACGTTCCAGCATGCGCTCGAACTGTTTCATCACTTCTTCACGATGCTGCGCTTCCTGCATATCAATGAAATCAATGATAATAATGCCGCCCAGATTGCGCAGCCGTAACTGACGTGCGATGACATCGGTCGCTTCCATATTGGTTTTAAAAACCGTATCCTCCAGCGAACGGCCACCGACATAAGAACCGGTATTGACATCAATTGTGGCCATGGCTTCCGTCTGGTCAATCATCAGATAACCGCCAGACTTCAATGCGACTCGGGTTTGCAATGCCTTCTGCAGATCTTCTTCGACATTATACAAGTCGAAAATTGGCCGCTCACCCGGATAATGCAGCAAACGGTCTTTCATGTTTGGGACAAATTCTTCGACAAATTCCTGTAATTTGGCATGAATTTCACGTGAATCAACGTAAATTTTGGCAGTTTCTTCATTGGCCAGATCACGAATCACCCGTTGCGGTAAAGGCAATTCTTCAAAGATTAAAGACGGTACTGCAATAATCTTTTGCTTGCGCTGGATATATTCCCAAAGCTTGGCCAGATAAGCCATATCCTGTGCGATGGCTTCTTCTTCAATCCCTTCTGCTGCAGTACGGACAATCACCGAACCTGGCAGCTTATGTTCCGCCTGAATACGCTCAATAAGTGATCGCAAGCGATTCCGCTCTTCCTCGGATTCAATCCGTTGCGATACCCCGATATGATTGCCATATGGCATCAGCACCAAATAACGCGAAGGAATCGACAGATCGGTAGACAGGCGTGCGCCTTTAGTACCGAGCATATCTTTCATCACCTGAACCGTGAGGACTTGTCCCGGTTGAAGTAGCTCAAAGACATTTGGGGTTGGCTGATTGCGAGGCCAGACCATATCATTGATATGCAAAAACGCAGTGCGAGAGAGGCCGATATCCACGAAAGCAGCCTGCATGCCAGGTAAGACCCGCACCACTTTTCCTTTATAGACATTCCCTACCAGGCCACGCTTGGCCGTACGCTCGACAAACAGTTCATTGACCGTGCCGTTTTCAATTAACGCGACCCGACATTCCATCGGCGTGACGTTAATCAACAACTCGTCAGACATAATTACACTCAAAACATTATAAGAATTCTTTTCAGCAGTTAATTTAGTGCCTTAACCGTCTGCAATAACTGTACTGTCTCATATAAAGGCAAGCCAACCACATTGGAATAACTGCCCTGTATTTTTGGAATATAACGTGCTGCAATTCCTTGAATCGCATAAGCTCCGGCTTTACCCAGTGGCTCACCTGTCGCCCAGTAACTTTCCATATCTGCAGCGCTCAGGATTTGAAATTCGACCTGTGTGCGTACCACTATACTGTATTTTTCATGCTTTGTACGAACACAGACACCGCTATAGACATCATGCCACCGACCGGAGATTTTTGTCCACATTTCAATCGCATGTTGTTTGGATTCAGGCTTACCCAGAATCTCCTGATCCACCCCCAGACTGGTATCCGCAGCAATGATGATGGCATCTGGATAATACTCAGCCACGGCATCTGCTTTGGCTCGTGCCAGACGTTCAACATAGGCTGCGACCGACTCGCCTGCTTGTACCGATTCGTCAATTTCTGGGCTGTAAATATCGAAGCTCAGCCCGAGTTGCTGTAACAACTCGCGGCGCCGGGGTGAGCTCGAAGCAAGAATTATACGCGCCATTTTTTGAGCACATAATAAATAGCAGGCCAAACCAAAATACTGGTCAGCATCGGAATCCAGTGCCTTGCATAAGAAAATTGCACGCCAGCCACAATCTGGGAAAAAAAGATCATTAGCAGATGCGCGACAATCGCCAGCCCCATAATCACCCAGAGATTATTAAAGGTCAGGATACGGCGCTCACGGGTTAGAAAGCGGGCTAAAAAGGCAATAATGATAAAGCTCAGCGCATTCAGACCCAAAGGTGCATCCAGCAGCAGATCAATAAAAATACCGGTACCAAAGGCAAACCAGATCCCGCACCAGGTCGGCTGACACAACACCCAGAAGAGCATGATCATCAGCATAAACAGCGGACGCCAGCCCGAGAGATTATAGGAAAGTGGATAGACCATTAAAATGGAAGCCACAATCACCGAAATGACAATGGCCATTAAAGGATCACGATGCTTTCTGGATTTCATCTTAGCGATTGACATGCGGTTGCTCCATCGCTAATGAATCAGAAAATAATACCACCACATGATGTCCACCGGCGAGTTGAGCCGCAGGCGTCACATCAATCTGGGCAAATTCTCCGGAATTATGCCGTTGTACTTTAGACACCTGCCCTACCAGATAACCTGCCGGAAAATGTTGGCCCAAGCCCGAACTATAGACTTTTTCACCGACCTTGATATTGGCGCTGGTCGGTACATATTCCATTTTTAAACGTCCCAGATCACCTGTACCCGAGACAATGGCACGCATACCTGTATGTTCCAGACGCACTGACAGTGAATGTTCTTTATCAGACAACAACATGACCCGGCTACTATGCGGATAGACATTGATAATCTGCCCCATGATGCCCTTGTCATCCAGTACCGTTTGCCCCACTTTCAGCTCGTTATTCGAACCCCGGTTGATCACGATAATATGCCGTAATGGATCGGCATCGGTGCCAATCACTTCGGCAATTTCAATACGTCCATCAATGATCAGCGGCGTGTCCAATAGACCGCGCAAACGGGTATTTTCAGCAGAAAGTTCAGAGATTTTTTGTAAGCGTACCTGTGCCTGTAACAGCTCGGCCTGCATCGCGGTATTTTCCCGACGCAATTGAGCTTCAGACTTGGTTTGTTGATTCAACCACTCTCGCGACAATACCGGATAGCTGGCCACCGCATAAATAGGATTATAAGCAGCGTACAGGACATCCCTTGCAGGTTGAACAACATGCGGCATGCGCCAATCAAAGAAAAGCACCACCAGGCATGTTACCAATGCAATGATAAAAGAGCGAAAAGATGGCGGTTGTCGAGAAAACAGATGTGCTTGCACCCGCCGGATCCTTTTCTTAGCCTACGAATAACATGTCATGATTTGGGTTGTCGAAAAATTCGAGGACCTTGCCGCCACCACGAGTCACACATGATAGTGGATCTTCTGCCACTACCACTGGCAGGCCAGTTTCTTTGGCAAGTAGCTTGTCCAGGTTACGTAGCAATGCACCACCACCGGTTAACACGATACCGCGTTCAGCGATGTCCGAAGAAAGCTCAGGAGGTGTATGTTCTAAAGCAGATTTCACCGCAGACACGATGTTTTGCAATGGATCAGAAATTGCTTGGGTCACTTCATCTGAATTGACCACAATCGCACGAGGCACACCTTCTGCGAGGTTACGGCCACGAACTTCAATTTCAAGTGGTTTAGCACCTTCATCAGGCAATGCCATACCCACTTCTTTTTTGATCACTTCAGCCGTAGTTTCACCGATCACACAGCCATGCGCCTTACGCACATAGTTAATGATCTGTTCATCAAATACATCACCGCCAATACGTAAAGAATCGGCATAAACACAACCCTGCAGCGAGATAATCGCAATTTCAGTAGTACCACCGCCCACATCAACCACCATCGAACCACAAGCCTGCTCGACTGGCATCCCTGCACCAATCGCTGCTGCCATTGGCTCTTCGATTAAACGTACATCACGTGCGCCCGCATTAAACACGGCTTCACGAATGGCACGGCGCTCAACCAGAGTCGATTTACATGGCACGCAAACCACCACACGCGGTGCCGGAGTGAATAAACGGTTTTCATGTACTTTGCGAATAAACTGATTCAGCATGGTCTCAGTGACTTCAAAATCCGCAATCACACCGTCCTTCATAGGACGGATCGCTGAGATATTGGCTGGGGTACGACCTAGCATTTGCTTCGCTTCAAGACCGACTGCCGCAACAATTTTATGTGAACCACTATGACGGATGGCTACAACCGTCGGTTCATTTAATATAATGCCTCGTCCTGGCGCATAAATAAGTGTATTTGCTGTACCTAAATCAATGGCAAGATCGGGCGAAAACAAGCCTATTAGTCGTTTTAGAATCACGGGGACGTTCTCAGTTAAACTTTATATGGACGCAAGGTGGCCACTTTAACTAAATGTGATGATTTGGACAAGTCAATCGCTTATCATAACGCATGATAATTTGAATTTTTTTAATACTGATTAGGTAATATTATGTCTACATCGGATGCACAGCATTCTGCAGATTTAAGTGCAGAAACAGTTTCAGCCATTGCCAACCTTGCAAGGTTATCTCTCAATGATACGCAATCTGCTGAATATGCTCAAAGTTTAAATAAAATTTTAGGCATGATGGAAACCCTGAAAGGCATCAATACCGACGGTATTGAACCCCTGAAAAGCCCTTTCGACCACCCTCAGCCGCTACGTGATGATGTGGTTACCGAAACCAATCATCGTGAGCAATACCAAGCAGTTGCACCAGCTGTTCAGGATGGCTTGTACCTCGTACCGCGCGTGATTGAGTAATTACTACCCAGTTCATTCTTTTTATTAAATTAAACGTAAAGAATTATTTCTCATGACAGATTTACATCGCTTATCCATTCGTGAACTTAGTGAAGGTCTGGCAAATGCCCAGTTTTCATCTCGCGAATTGACTGAACACTACTTAAAGCGCATCGCAAAAATTGATGCACAGGTCAAGGCTTATGTGACGGTAACTGCTGAACAGGCATTAGCTGAAGCTGATGCTGCCGATGCTGCAATCAAAGCTGGCAATGCCTCTGCCCTGACTGGTGTGCCAGTTGCCCACAAAGACATTTTCTGTACCCAAGGCATCAAGACCACTGCCGGTTCAAAAATGCTGGACAATTTTATCTCTCCTTACGATGCAACCGTAGTAGCGAAAGGCAAAGCTGCGGGCCTGGTCACTTTAGGTAAAGTGAACATGGACGAATTCGCGATGGGTTCAACCTCTGAGAACTCATATTACGGCGCAACGGCTAACCCTTGGAACCTGGGTCATGTCCCTGGCGGCTCTTCTGGTGGCTCTGCAGCAGCTGTGGCAGCGGATTTAGCACCATTTGCAACTGGTACTGATACCGGTGGTTCTATTCGCCAACCTGCGTCATTCTGTGGCCTCACCGGCCTTAAACCGACCTATGGCCGTGTATCACGTTTCGGTATGATTGCTTATGCCTCATCACTGGATCAAGGCGGTCCGATGGCGCGTTCGGCGGAAGACTGTGCTTACCTGATGAATGTGATGGCAGGTCATGATGCCAAGGATTCAACCTCAATGGACAAAGACGTTGATGACTATGTGGCAAATCTGAACACTACATCGGTAAAAGGTTTGCGCATCGGTATTCCAAAGCAATACTTCAATGTGGAAGGTCTGGATGCAGACGTAAAAGCACGTGTGGAAGAATCCTTAAAAAAACTGGAAGAAATGGGCGCAATTCTGGTTGAGATTGATCTCAACATGACTGAAAGCTATGTGCCGACTTACTATCTGATCGCGCCTGCTGAAGCCTCTTCGAATCTGTCACGTTATGACGGCGTGCGTTATGGCTACCGCGCAGAAAATCCGGTGGACCTGATGGACCTGTACAAACGTTCACGTTCAGAAAGTTTTGGTGCAGAAGTACAACGCCGTATCCTGATTGGTACGTATGCCCTGTCTGCAGGTTATTACGATGCTTACTATGTAAAAGCACAGAAAGTACGTCGTCTCATTCAACAAGATTTCTTAAAAGCATTTGAATCTGTCGATGTCATCGCGGCACCTTCTGCGCCAACGACTGCCTATAAAATTGGTGCGGATTTAACGCCAGTTGAAATGTACCTGGGCGATATTTACACACTTGCGGTAAACCTGGCAGGTCTTCCTGCGATTAACGCGCCTGTCGGTTTTGACCAGAACAACTTGCCAGTTGGCTTACAGCTGATTGGTAATTACTGGTCAGAATCTCAATTGTTGTCTGTGGTACACCAGTATCAACAGGCCACAGATTGGCATACACAACGCGCTGCAATTGCTGAGGAGAATGCATAATGGCTCAAGCTCAAAAATCGGCTAAACCGAAATCCAACCTGATTGATGGTTGGGAAGTCGTTATTGGTATCGAGATTCATACTCAGCTTGCCACCAATACCAAAATTTTCTCGGGCTCATCGACTGTATTCGGTAATGATCCAAACACCCAAGCCAGCTTGGTTGATTTAGCCATGCCGGGCGTATTGCCGGTATTGAACAAAGAAGTGGTTGATCTTGCGATTCGCTTTGGTTTAGGTATCGACGCTTACATAGATCAGGCTTCGGTGTTTGCCCGTAAAAACTATTTCTACCCGGATTCTCCAAAAGGCTACCAGATCAGCCAGATGGACAACCCGATTGTGGGTTTGGGTCATATCGACATCCAGCTTGAAGATGGCACCGTTAAACGCATTGGCGTAACGCGTGCGCATTTAGAGGAAGATGCAGGCAAATCGATTCATGACCAGTTTGAAGGCATGTCTGGTATCGATTTAAACCGTGCCGGTACGCCGCTGCTTGAAATCGTTTCTGAACCGGATATGCGTTCAGTTGAAGAAGCGGTTGCATACATTAAAGCGATTCACACGCTAGTGCGCTGGTTAGGTATTTCCGATGGTAACATGGCCGAAGGTTCGTTCCGCTGTGACTGTAACGTGTCTTTACGTCGTCCGGGTCAACCATTTGGTACACGTTGTGAATTGAAAAACCTGAACTCATTCCGTTTCATTGAACAAGCGATCAATGTTGAAATTGAGCGTCAGATGGAAATTCTGGACTGGGATGGCACCATCGATCAAGAAACGCGTTTGTTCGACCCTGTGAAGATGGAAACGCGCTCAATGCGTTCTAAAGAAGAGGCGAACGATTACCGCTACTTCCCTGACCCAGACTTGTTGCCCGTGGTGATTGCGGATGAGCAAATCGAAGCAATTAAAGCAACCATGCCTGAGTTGCCTGCTGCACGTCGTGCGCGTTTCGTGGCTGACTTCGGTGTGACTGAGTACGATGCTCACGTGCTTACATTGACTCGTGAAATGTCAGAGTTCTACGAAGAAGTTGTTAAGGCTGCTGGTGGCGCTGCACAAGGTAAGATTGCGGCAAACTGGGTGATGGGCGAATTCTCAGGTGCTTTAAATAAAGCAGGCCTAGATTTGGCTGACTCTCCTGTATCAGCTGAAAAACTTGGTGGTATGATTGCACGTATTGTGGACAACACAATTAACGGTAAGATCGCGAAGCAAGTCTTCGGCTTTATGTGGGACGAAGGCAAATCTGCGGACGAAATTATTGCTGAGAAAGGCTTGAAACAGGAAACTGATACAGGCGCAATTGAAGCGATTATTAAGGAAGTACTTGCTGCCAATGAGAAGATGGTTGAAGAGTATAAATCTGGTAAAGAGAAAGCTTTCAACGGTCTTGTTGGTCAAGTGATGAAAGCTGCAAAAGGGAAAGCTAACCCTGCGCAAGTGAATGAGTTGATGAAGAAATTGATTGGTTAATTTATTCGCTAATTAATTGATTTCATGTTATAAAAACCTCGCTTAATGCGGGGTTTTTTTAATATGTTTTATAATTTAATAAAATTAAACGATGCTTCTGATTTACATGTAAATAGTGATGGTAATATTTCTTTCAGAATTCCTCTTTATAGATTTTTAGAATTTACAGATGAAAATCTTAAATATAATTTTGATAAAATGCCTAATGAATTTCTTAATGAAATAAAAAGTTATCCTACATTAATTATTTTTGATGATCTAAGATTTCAAACTTTTCTAGTAAAAATAAAAGATTTTAGATTAGACAAAAAAAATAGAATATTAACTACTTACTGTAAAAAATTAAATTTATATAATTTCAAAAAAACACTAAACAAAGCTGATCCAAGAGATGATATCGAAGACTATAATAGTACAAAAAATTTATTAATTAAAAATTTAAAAATAAATCTTGCTGAACTTCAAGGAACTCATTGGACTATTAAAGAAGGAGATTTAATTTCTATCCTTGATGAGTTTTCGATATTTCAAGACATCAATAATTATCGAGAAAATTTTAAAGAAATCTCAAATAATAAAACTCAAGAAATTAAACCATCTGGATTTTCTTCAAGTGAAATAAGCTCTCAATCAAGCATCAATATTCCTAATATTAATAATATATATATTACCAATGTTTCACAATATATTGACTTAATCATTTCAACAACACGGTCAATAAAATCAGATAGAAAATATGAGGTTTTTTTTCGTGGTCATTCTAAAGACATATATAGATTAACTCCGTCAATCTTTAGATCATTCGGTACGAAAGGGAAAATTTATGAAAGAAGTGAACATATACTTTATAGAGAATTGATTACAGCTGAGCCTAGTTTTTTTAATCAAGAGCCAGCTGCCATAGACACTTTAACGAGAATGCAACACTATGGAATGCCAACTAGATTATTAGATATTTCAAGTAATCCACTAACTGCTCTGTATTTTGCCTCTGAACTTCCTGATGAACATTTTGATCTAAATCTTTTGGCTGTGCGACCCACTCTACCTTCAAACAATGAAATAATTGTAAAGGACTTCAAATATTATGAAAAAGTTTTTAGCACTGGTGAAGTAATTTTATTTCTTATAAAAAAAGAAGCTATCAATTTTTCTGATTCAGATAAAGTTACCTGTATTTCAAACATTGTTAAATTAAATAGCACACAAAAAGATTACATAGAAAAAATAATTATAAAAAAACCTAGGTTACCCTCCAGTGATAAAGTATGTGAACAATATTTACATTTTATCAAAAGTGAAAAACCATATTTTAAACCAAGAATCGAATCGAATGACCTAAAAAAAATAATTTGTGTAAAAGGTAAAAAAATTGATAAACGCATTCAAGCTCAGGCAGGTTCATTCCTACTGTTTGGTTATGATCATGAGCTAGATCCTACCACTCATCCTGATATTGATATTATTAAATTTAAAATCAAATATAAGGATAAAATTAATATTTTAAAAGAGTTAGATTTATTAGGTATAAATAAAGCTACTATTTATCCTGATATTGAAAATTCAGCAAAATATATAAAGGAAAAGCTTGAATTAGACAGCTAATAAATATGACCATCAAAAAAAGTATCTTCTATCACCAAACTCGAAGACTTAGGACGCATCCAACTCTCAAAGTCCTTTTTATGCATGACTAGTTCCCTCACCCCAGGCCTCTCCCAACGGGAGAGGGAGTGTCACGTAATCAATTTGATACACGTGGTTCCCTCTCCTGAGCAAGTTTTAAAGCACTGCTTTAAAACGAAGCGCAAGTGAGGGTTAGGAAGAGGATTTACTAGATCAAAAAGAGTCTTACATCTCTCTTACAACCCCAACTTATTCAACAAATCCGGTGTCAAAAAAGTCTGTGCAACACGATTTAAGTCGATATAACGCAGCACACCTTTGAGCTGATTATTAATTTCAGGATTCTTTAAAATTTCCTCACCTGTGGTTTTGCCTAAAGCCTGAAAACTGTCGCCGACAGCCTGTAAACCTTCAGCTTGAATTACCGCCTTGGTCTGTGCTGAACATTGCTCCACTAAAATGCGCTGCAACACCGTCGCCAGATTCTTATCTAATGCTTCCTTTTGAGTCGCGGTCACATTACTAAAAGCCTTTAAGTCGGGATGATTACCCAATGCCACAAAGGTCCATTGCAAGACCGTGGTTTTATCCGTGGCTGTAGTAGATTTCATCAGACAGTCACTGAGCTGATCAATTGTTGGACCTGCTATGGCAACCTGAGTCGTACCTAATAATGTTGCACTTATTAAAAATTTACGAAGCTTTGTGAAAGATTTATGCGCCATCATAATTTCCTGTTCTTCGATGTCCGGCCAATGATATGAAACCAGCTAGTTGTAGCATGGAACAGGGCAATAAACTGATAGAACTCTGTAAAATCTAACCCAGATTTACAACACTTGGATGATCATTCTGATGTCCATATTGCTATTCATCAGGTGAGGATATTGATCAGTCAAACTTAGCGCTATGATTTAGACTAAAACAATAAAAATAAAAACTTATAATTATGAATACCAACATATTTCACAGCATCATACTGTGGGGACTTGTCCTTTTTTTCGTCTTGATCGTATTTTTATTCATCCATCCGACATCGCGGAAGGAGATTCTCGGATCACGTGATCTCCCCACTAAACCAAGCGGGCTTTCTTCTGCTCTCTCCCGTCGGATCGAGCAGATTTTTGCGCCTATCTTCTCGATCGTCAAAAGGATCATACGGATTTTGGATTAAGTCTTTTGATCCCGCGCTTATTTTAACTGCCTCAAAAGATTCTTGGCTCCGGCATGATTATAATTATTGGCCAAATTCTGCAAAATCCGCTTGGATTGTGCTTTAGCATTCGGGAAACGGCTGGCATAGACCGGAATACTGTTCAGACAGCGAGCAACTAGCATCCCTGATTCAGTATAGACACGTGTTCCCTCTGTGCCCTGCAATTTGCCATAGTTATAGGCACGCTGGGCGTTGTTACAGGCATTATTCAGATTCTTGCCACTGTTAATATCACGTCGCGCTGCCACATAAATCTTCATCTGATATTGTTGCGGTGTTTCTGCTACCGTAGCTCGAGCTGATGCCGCTGCTAGCTGCTTTTTCTCTGCTTCTTTTTTCTCTAACTCTTTTCTTTCTAATTCCTTTCGCTCTAATTCTTTCCTCTCCAGCTCTTTACGTGCTGATTCCTTCAGTTCATTCGTCGCCTTTGCGGCAGGAGTCTTAGGAGGAGTCGTGGTTTTTATCGATGCAGATTTGGTTTGCTCCAAAGCAACCCTGGCTTTAGTTGGACGATAAAAGTTTTTTGCTTGAGAAGGACTCATGACCCGAGTGAGTAGTCGAACACTACGCGTCTGGCTGGTTTTATCAATTTGTCGTTCAGAAGTTGGCTCAATCGAGACAATCCAGCTTTCAGTCAGATCATCCATACGACACTGATAGGCACCGCTACCTTGTACAACACCCCGATTGGCACTCAGGCGTTTGCGCTGGGCAACATCTGACACTGCACTAAAATTACTTTTATACAGCAGGGAAAATTTACCGCCCTGTTCATGACAATATTGCGTCAGTATCGAACGCGGATACATGGCCTGAGTCGTGTTATTTTTCTGTGCTTGCCCCCAAAGATAAACATAATCTTTTGCACCACCATCACGTTGATTCAAAGCCCGCTTGGCAATCAGCTCTTCCGGACTGGCAAAAGGATGTAAAACCTCTGATTTCAACCGATTCACGCTATTACATCCAGCTAAACCTGCTGCCCCTATTATTAGAATTATTACTTTTAGCTTCACAGCAAACATCTCAACCCCAAAATCCCGTATAACATAGCTTAAATAGCACAAAACAACAAACACAAGGTATTGATAACTATAATATTTAAACGGTAAAAAAGCACATATCAGCCTCAACTTTGCTGATTATGCCAAGCTTCATGTGATAAAAACTGACACAAGTATCATTTTTAACCAAGATCAAATAATAAACAATTCCATTCAGGACTCAAGAAAAAGATAGAAAAAACACATAAAAAACCGAAGAAGGCGGTGAGTCCTTCTCCGGCGGCTTATTCAGGGAACGCTACAGACCTTTATTATAATGGGTAATAAATTTACCTTTTATCCGCTATAACATTGCCTGAACAAGATCAGCATAAGAATAATTTCCTCAACGTACACTTGTTATTTTTATACGTCAAACCACCGGAAATTAAACGCCATCTTGGCTGGCCCTTAGGATTCTAGACAAGAAAAAAATATCTGAATACCCCAATATTGGGAGGTTGTGACACGATTTACCCAAGTCATCTGACCAACGGTTAGATCGATATTTTCCATTGGATTTTGTAAACTAACTCGCCATAAAAAAGCCAAACCTAAAACTGTTTGGCTGATAAAGCAGGATAATAATATGAGAAAAAATTAATCAATATGTGATTCAAATGCTTTTAAGCGTTTATAGATCGACATCAGTTCAATAATCGTCGGCCAAGACAGAATCAGATACTGGAAAGATTCCCGCACTTTGCCGAACACATTCAGGATTTGCATCATCAAACCAAGAGTAATTGCCCCTGCTGCAATACTTGGAAACAGAATAAATAATCCGTAAATATTGTCCAACTGCAAGTACCAGATCCGAACCATGTTGAAATAAGCATAGTGAAAATACAAACGGAAATAATTCCAGCGTACTCGGCTAAACAGTTCTTGTAGTGTCAGCGGATGTGCACGATCAGCATAATCTTCGCCATAGACCAGCTCTTTACGATAGGCTGCCTCAACTTTCTGGTTATTAAACTCCAATCCGGGCAGCTTCATTCCCACCACCATTAAAATGACCGTACCCAATACCGCCCAACCGATCGAGGCCCACATTAAAGCATGCGGTATTTCCCCTACAATCGGTAAAACTTTCACATGACTAGAAAGCTGATACAAGATTGGCAGGAATGCCATCAACAACATCAGCGCTTCAATCAAGGAAACACTCAACTGCTCCGTGGTTTTGGCAAAGCGCATGGTATCTTCCTGGATACGTTGTGATGCACCTTCAATATGACGTAACTGCTCCCAATGTGCGGTGTAATAATCATTCATCGCGGTACGCCAGCGGAAGACATAATGGCTGACAAAAAACAGGTTAAATACCGCTAAAGTGACATAAACCATCGCAATATAAATAAAGGTTAATGCGCCTTGATACAGCAATGAAACATCCCCACCACCCTTAGTGAGCATTTGTTGAATCTGATCATAAAACGGGCTATACCATTCGTTTAATACGACATTGACCTGTACCCCGAACCAGATATTAAATAGAATAAATGCCGAGCCCCAGACCGACCAGCGCTGCCATCGGTGTCTGGCTTTCCATTGCCAGAACAGCGCAAATATCGTAGTTGCAATGAAATACCAGAGATAGAACCAGATGAATTGAGCCGACCAGAACCGACTGATGCCAATAGTAAGCTTTTCATCAGAATAACCTTCAGGAAAACCCAGATAGGTCCCCCATCCTGATCCGCCACTATGCCAAAGCACAAGATTAATGATAAACCACAAAATCAGGCTGCTAAAAAACCAGACGGGTTGCGGAAAAAATGACTTAAACATGCCGACCCAGTTCTCCTTATGTCTCTTGGTCATCCAAATGACGCCTAGTTTATTCTTATTTTAGATTTTTACTGTTATAAAGCATTAATTTTCAATTTAGTGTCAAAAAGGATAGAAGGGTATCAGTCTCTAGAAACTTATTTTTATCATTCAGGTCTGCCTTATGATTTTCCTTATATTCTCGATTTTTATCATTCAGCAGAGCGATATCAAAAAACAGAAAAATCATCATGTTTTTGACCTTTTGTATTTTGGTAGGCTTTTTTATCCTTGTTATTTGTCGGGTTTATGTAAAAGAACTTTATGCTTCTGAGTACTACGAGAATAGGATGAAAATCAGGCATACCGCATGTCTTTTAGGTATCTTTTACCTAAATAGAACACTTCTCTTTATTTGAATAAGTCATTGATCAAGTTCTCAGTTTTTGAAGAAACAGTTAAATTTTCAAAAATCATGATATGATTTAATTATCGAAAAGTAATCTTATTTTGGAAAAAACTATGGAAAGTTCAGTAATTGAATTACTTAAACCGGTGACTCTACAAAAAGAAAACTGCGATCCTATTATTTTTGAAGCAGGTACTGTTTTGAAAGTAGTCATGCAGACTCCAACCAGTCTTCTGGTTAGTAATGATGATGACTTTAACTTTACCATTCCTTTAAAAGACGAAAATGAAGTGTGGCGAGAAATCTGAGTATTTTTCTCTCATGCAAATAGACGGGTTGTATCTGAGTTTGGTTTTTTAACTTACTTATATGATACGGCCCTTAGCTTCTCTCCACTTTGATTGCTCTTTCATTATTTTTTCAAAAAATTATTTCTTTCCTCTTCTCTCATCATTTACTGCTTTTAAACTGACTCATCCATTTGAGTAGAAAAATTTCTTTTAATTGAAACATCACTTAGTTTTTTGATCTATATGAGATCACTGATGATCTGTTTCTGGTCTTCTGTATCTGCTCTTTTATTACAATCATAGCTTTAAATCTCTCCTCTCTGTTTAGCTCAACTTCATCTAACACATACACTTCGATTCAAAAAAAAGAATATTCAAGTTATTTTCAGAGTTTAGTAATAGAACTGGCGTTCGTCTTTCTTCGATTTTTTATCCTCTGATAAAATTTACCAATAAGAATTAAAAAATTAATCTGAGACGCTAAATTAAGAGGCTGTTTAAATTGTATAGCTCTCCACTTGGTCCCAAGAAAATTTGATGATACGAAATTTTCCTCTAGACAATTTTAGTACTTTTCCTTTTAAGCCAGCTTAGCCAATTATAAAAATCATTAATTTTCATAAACTTAAGTTAAATATTTTAATTACATATGCCTAATTTATAATTTTTTTAGATTTTTATCTTTAAAAGGATCTCAAAATTAAATATCCCCATATATTTAAAAAATAAAATATAAATTAATAATAAATACTATTTCTTAAAAATTAATTACAAAAATACATATTAAAAAAATAAGGCTTAAATAATAAATCTTATTATCTAAAATCCTGAAAAACACTTAATCCAGGAAACCCTTAAAATATAAAATCTTCATAATTTATTTTTAAAATTTATTAACAATACTGGATTTCTACCAAAATATTTCTAAATTTTACAAAGTAACTGTACTTGTTAAAAGTGTTTCGTTTCTGCACTTAAAGCCAGCCTGTTAAATGAAATATGTTATAAATTTAATCAGATCAATGACCATTCAGGTAGTTTTAACTTTTAAATCAATTTAATTTCAGAGGCTTAGGTAGTATTTATGTCGACTCTCAAAGAAGATCAAGACCTAGAAGATTCACTTGCTACATCTTCTTATATATTACCTCAAGTGATTTTAAATCAGCTCAAACCTATTATTTATTCTCACAAAATTGTTTTATTTCTTGATATTGATGGAACCATTTCTGAATTCCACCCAGATCCAGCAAAAAGTATAATTAAGAGCGAAACCTTAAATACCTTAAAAGAGTTACAACAATATATTCAGCTAGTATTAGTGACCGGCCGCTCAATTGCACAAGCCAAAAATCTTATTTATCCATTTGAATGGAATATTGCCGGTTCTCACGGTCTGGAATTAAGCTATCAATCGCGTTTAAGCAAGTTAATTGAGTTAAATCCTGAACCGTTTGAATTATTAAAAAATTATATTACAGATCATAGTAATAATATTCCTCAGACTCGAATAGAAATTAAAGACTATTCAGTCGCCCTGCATTTTCGCGAATATCCCCATTTAGAGCATCAAGTGCATGCATTTGCCTTAGATTGTCTCGCCCATTTTCAGGATTTTGAACTTAAGGCTGGAAAGTTTGTATTTGAACTGGTGCCCAAAGGTGCAAATAAAGGTTCAGCCATCCAACAAATCATTCAGCAATATCACTTAAGTGATCATTACCCCATTTTTATCGGAGATGACCTGACCGACGAAGCCGGTTTTCAAGTCATCAACACATTCAAAGGCTGCTCTATCAAAGTCGGTACAGGCAACACCGTGGCACAACATCGCCTCGAAAACGTGACTCAAGTACAGGCTTTTCTAGCGGAATTCTTAGAAATATTGAAAGCACAACAACAATTATTATTGGAGAAATTACATGTCGAAACTCATAGTGTTATCAAATCGTGTAAATCTACCTAAGTCAGACAATACACAGGCAGGTGGATTAGCGGTGGCATTGCAGGATGCTTTGCAGGATATAGGCGGTATCTGGGTTGGCTGGAATGGATCCCGAGTTGACCAGACGAAAGAGCAGAAGTTTCAAATCCTGAAGCATCAAAATGTTGAATATCACACGAGTCCATTGACTGAATCCCAATATAAAGGCTTTTATTGTGGTTTTGCCAACAATGCATTGTGGCCGCTGATGCACGATCAGCATCAACTTGTAGATTATCAGCCGCAGGATTTTAAGATCTATCAAGATGTCAATTTACGCTTTGCCAAGCACCTGAAACAGGTAGCATCTCCACATGACATTATCTGGATCCATGATTATCATTTTTTAAGCGTGGCGCATTATTGCCGTAAACTGGGCATGCGTAACCGTATTGGCTTTTTCCTGCATATTCCCTTTCCTGAACTAAGGCTATGGCAGACTTTAGCCGCCCATCGCGATCTGGCACATCATTTGGCCAACTACGATGTACTGGGTTTACAGACCTCTCGCGATCAGGAAAATTGTCTAAATTTCCTTGAACAGACCTTAAAAGTGCAGCATCGTCACAATGAAATCCTGAATTATCAATCTCGAAAGATTCATGTGAAATGCTATCCGATTGGTGTGCATCCTGTGCAACTTCAGAATCAGGCCTCAGATAGTCATCTGGAAAAACTTCCCTTTGACCTGGATAAAGTGCAGCCTTATAAAACCATCATTTCAGTTGACCGGATTGATTATAGTAAAGGCTTATTGGAGAAAATCGGATCTTTGCAGAGCTTGTTGGAAGATCAACCAGAGTTTAAAAATCAATTCCAGCAATTACAAATTGCCTGCCCATGCCGACTGGATGTAAAGACCTATAAGAACCTGTATACGCAATTTAAATCTGCCGTGCATGAACTCAATAGCCAGCATGGCACAGCAGACTGGTTACCCTTCGATTGCAGCTATGACACCTTGGGTCATGAGGCCTTGATGCAACTGTATCGTAAGGCAGATATCTGCTGGGTAAATTCGATCCGGGATGGCATGAATCTGGTCGCCAAGGAATATATTGCAGCACAGGATCCTTTAGATCCGGGTGTCTTGATTCTATCTAAATATGCCGGTGCTGCTGAACAAATGAAAGAAGCCTTACTAGTCGATCCTTATGAGCATGACAGTATGGCTAAAGCTTTGAAGAAGGCGCTGCGCATGTCTAAATCAGAACGTTTAGAGCGCTATCGTTATTTAAGCCAAGGCTTGAAAAATTTCGATATTATTCGCTGGCGTGATCAGTTTATTACTGACCTGAAAAACTCACAAAGCTTGCGGATCTATCGTCCGGTGGCTGCAGGAGTTTCAAACCAGTTCAGTATGCATGCCTAAATTTTTAAGTAAAAAAAAACACCAGCATTAAGCTGGTGTTTCATTTTGAAGAGGAGCCACAATCTCTTCGCTTTGTTGTACTTCGCTTGGGTCTGCAGTGAAATGATTCAAAATCACAATACTCAATAGACCAATCGCAATCACGCTAAATACCAGACTCAATCCGATGATTTCACTACCAAAGCCGACCAATGCTGGCCCAATCAACGAACCTGTATAAGCAAATACCGATACATAAGACAATGCCACATGTGAAGCCAAAGTTTTCTGACGTCCTGCACGGGAAAACATCAGCGGTACAATGTTGGCACTACCTAAACCTAAAATCGCATAGCCGACCAACACCACTTGCCAGACTGGGGCAAAAACCACGGTTAATAAACCAGTTGCAGCCAAGAGTGCACTTAACAGAATCGTATTTTTTTCACCAAACTGCTGAATAATCAGGTGACCGCTAAAACGTCCTAGTACCATCAAACCCGCAAAGAAACTATAAGCCAGACCGGTTTGCGCCGCAGGCAGGCTGAACTCAGTAGCAAGATAAATACCACTCCAGTCCATGGCGGCACCTTCCGAAAGAAAAGCCACAAAACAGATCAGACCAATACCTAAAATTGCCCAGGTCGGTGCTGCTTTTTTTACCGGTTGTTCTGGTGATGTTTCTTCTACCGCTGTTTTTGGCTCAGCACCCAAACTTAAAGGAACAGCGAATAAGGCAATAAGCAGCAAAATTACACTGACAATCACCGCACCGGTTAAAGGCGCCAAGCCAAGTCCCATTAACATGGTCATGCCCAGTACGCCTGCCAGACCACCTAAACTACATACGCCATGAAAACCCGACATTAAACTTTTACCGAGTTTTTTCTCAATCTGTGCAGCCTGGATATTGACAGTCACGCCCAAAGCACCGGCACTGGCACCAAAGAAAAACAGGCTGATTGCCATCATTAAATGATTCGGACTATAAGCCAGAGCAGGCAAAATAAATAAAAATGCACTGAGAATTACGGCCAAAACAGCACGGCAACCCAAGGCATTGGCCAGTCGACCGGCCAGCGGCATCGCCAGCATTGAACCGATTCCGGCACACAGCAATAACAGGCCAAAATCAGCATGATTTAATAACAGGCGCTGCTGTGCATATGGAATTAAGGGTGCCCAAGCCGCAGTACTAAAGCCCAAGCTAAAGAAGCATAACGCAGTCGCTATTTTCTGCCATAGATATGGTGATGGAGACTGAATTCGAGAAAGCAGTGTTTGATTGAACATTGTATTACCAAAAAAGAAGGCTCAGGCATCCATTACCGTTCATCCATAGAAAAACCCCACAGACTTATAGCTAGAATGTATAAGTTTGCGGGGCTGAATTTGCGTGAATTATAAACAGAATAAATTTAAATGGAATAGTTTTTAGACACGAATTTTAAGATTTTTTACAAGTATCTGATTGTATAAAATTTATAGTTTTATGCTTTTATTTGCACAGGCTGATCGGTTTTTTCGCGGCCTGCTTAAGCTCAAGTTTTTGCAGAAAATGGGCAAAACCTGCAGCAATTTTTGAGCTAAGACGACTGCTGGTAGTGACTCTCAGCTGATTCGACCAAACAATCTGCGCGTCAGCTTTTTCTAAACGACGGATGAAATCGACATCTTCATGACAGTCCAGTTGCTGAAACCCATTGACCTGTATATAAGCCGAAGCTTTAAAACACAGGTTTGCGCCATGAACATGCCGATGTCCCATGCTGTCCTGATAATGTCGGAGATAAGCCTGACGGGTTTTCCGGCTTAAATGATCCCATTGATCCAGCTCGACCACACCACAAATCGCATCGGTGGGTTGATGCTGTAACATCACCTGAAACCAGTCACACTGTACGAATGAATCGGCATCGGTACAGCAAATCCAGTCACAGCCTTGCTTGATCATTTGCTGAATGCCCAAATGGCGTGCCTTACCGACATTTCGGAAGTCGCAACTGATAGCTGAAATGTTCATTTGCTGAACTTTAGCAGCGGTACTATCAGTACAATGATCCAAGACCACGAGAATATGAATTTCAGGAAGATTTTTTATTGTTTTAAAGTATTGAAAAAAATAAGTTTGTGCTGATTTTAACGCTAATAGGCAGCGTTCAATATAGGCTTCTTCATTACAGGCCGGAATCACCACACCGATTTTCTTCATCTCAAACCCTCCTGCTCTGCCACAGATTGCGCTGAATTCAGCCAGAGATCTACCAAAAAATCGGAGTCCTGCAAGCTTAAACAATGTTCATAGTTTAAATGCGCTTTGAGATACTGATGGACATCTTCACCATTTAAGCCAAATCCCGAGATCGGCGCGCGCCAATGACAACTCAAGATACATCCGCCCGGTTCCAGTGCAGTATGCAGCCATGTCAGCACCTGTTGCAGAGCAATCGGATTTAGATAATATAAAATCTCACTGACGACAATGAGCTGAAATTTTTGTTCGGGCAAATCATCTGGCACGATCCGCTGTAACACCTGTACATGCGGATAAGCTTGTAAACGCTGCTGCGCCAAATGGATCGCAGTATTATTGGCATCCAGACACATTAAGCTATTTGTCCGCCGCGCCAGTTCCTGACTAAAGACGCCATTACTGCAACCAATTTCAATCGCGGAGTCAAGCTGCAAGTGCGGCAAGACCGCCAGACAAATCTGCCGTTTGCGCTGTTCATACCAACGCTGTTCATATTGCCAGGGATCTCCCTGATTCAGGGCATATAAGGCATCGAAATATTCCTGATCATAGGCTGCTTTACTGTTCATACAGATACACCTCCCAGGGCTGTAAAATACGTTGTAATGCCTGCTCTGGCAGAATCGGTGATTGATCTATCGTCGGATCAAGCTCGATCTGGCTCTTGAAACACCGCGCAGCTCGAGACTTATATTGTAATTCTTCCTCAGTTAATTTGAGTTGATGAGCGACGGTCCAGGGAATTCTGGTATCTCCAGGTGTTGCCCAATGCCATGCCCAAATCAAGACCTGAATACAGGGCAAATGAAGTTCAGTGGCCAGCTGCTGTGTGACCTGCCCCGTAATTTCATGATCTGGATGTCCATCATGAACAAATGTGCTAATTAACACATCATTCGGTTGCAGATAAGATTGCAGATGCTGTTGCAACACATTCCGCTGTTCTGCAACTTTACCATCCTCAATGTCTAAAGCGATCCGCAGAATATTCTGTTTTAAAGGTAACGCTTCTAAAGCTGCTCGCGTTTCAGCAGGACGAATCTGGTTCAACTCTTCGGGAGTATACAGACTAGAGCCGGGATGACTGGCTGTCCCATTGGTAACGGCAAAAAGTACGATCTGATAGCCCAATTTGTCCAGACGCTGAATCAGGCCTCCACAGCCCAAAATTTCATCATCAGGATGAGGGGCAATGATGCAGACTCTGGCATCCGGTGGAATAACCTGAGGAATATCGAATTCCGGCATCTGTTGCAAAACTTCACAGGTACGCCATTCTTCCAGCCTTGTGCCTTCACCATGGATGACACGATCACCTACAATCTCATGTCTTATAATATCCATAGTTCTTTCTCCTGGGCGCTTAACTCACCAATTCGCTCCAAGTCAAATGCAGCATGACTTTGACGAATAAATACCGGAAGATCTGCTGCAAGCCGGGCGAAATGTGGCTGCTCGCAATATGGCGCAGCACCAAGAGCCTTACCTACATGAGTCAGTACATTTAAAGCCGTTGCTTCAACCTGAGCACGCAGACTGCGTATCTTTAATTCATGTGAGTATTGTGGCTGCTGATCAATTAATTCAGCAACTTGATGAAATAAAGACTGTGTCGCTAAAAGCTCCCGACTGATTTCACCGAGATACATGGCCTTATAGGCATGCGATTTTAACAATACTGCCTGTTTTAAATATTCAGCCAAACGGACAGTTGCGCCATACCAGCATGCGGCCACACCTGCGGCGCCGTGCCAGAATCCGGGCCGGTCCAGATAGGCATTTGAAGCTGCGACTTTTTCCACCTCAACCTGATCCAGTTCCAGCCGGGCAGTCAAGGTATGCTGCATGCCCACTGCATGCCAGGCATCCTGATGATGCTGAATGCCTTCTTGTGACAAATCTAGAATCAGTAATTGGGATTGTTGCTGCTCATCACGGTAAGTCAGCAGACCGTGTTGCACCCAGACCGATGCAGAACACCAGGGCTTAATTCCGCTTAGCTTTCCTGCTTGCAATGTTAAAGGTTTGGGACCGCCTTCTGCCGCCCATACTGCCCATAAGCCTTTTTGTTCTACCGGAATATTCAGTTCATGCAGAATAGCTAAAGCATCTAAATGCGATTCATACAGTTTGCCCAGGCTCAAATTGCTTGCCGAAACCTGACTAAGCATCTGCCAGCGTTTTAAGGTAGCTCCAGAAGCGGGATAAGGCACTTGAGCGGAAATCTCCACCAGCTCCATTAAAGTGTGGTGAATTTTTTCTTGTAGCTCCAGAGGAGAAGTTTCAAATCTTTGTAATATTGAACCGAGGTTCATGCATGCGGTTCCTCATAAAATTCGGAGAATATTTTTGTGTTTTTTTAAAGTCAGTTATTTCAGTTAGTGAGAAAGCTTACGCATTTGTTTCAAACGTGTAGTTAATCCTAATACCTTACGTCTTGCATTAATCTCCTCTTCATTGAAACAGAGTTGCTGCATGAGTTCAGCTAAAGGCAAATGATTATGCTCAATGAGATAAATGTCCTGTTCTCTGCTCCATTTGGCTTGCTGAACTTGTGCCAACAACTTTTTGACATCCGGTTTCACCATCTCTTCGTCCATATAAAAACCGGGAGGATAGAAGCCGGAGCCTCTACCCTCCAACATAATAGGAGGGGTGGTTTAAGCAGGAATTGCTTCCGCAATCGCTTCACGCGCCCAGACACGATGGTTCAAGATCAAAGTCTTGAAGCTATCTTGTACTGCTGCAAACTGCCCATTTGCCAAGGTTCCTTCATCGCTAACCAAGCGTAAATGTTCAATCAGCTTGCCTTTATCGCCCAAGAACACGATTGGTTTTAAATGTTTGTAGGCTTCCAGTAGATAATGAGTCGCTACACCATCTTTCATTACCACATCGTAATTGTCACCGTCAGCAATCACCACAGCATCATAGGCGATGGATGGCTCTGCTTTTTGCATACCATCGGAAGGAATCACCTCGCCTTGCTGACCCAGTACCGGACCCGGTTTTGGGGTCAGTACATCGACCACAGCACCTTCTGATTCTGCCCAGGCTTGAACAGCTTTGATACTGGCCTCATTGGCCTTGTCGTGCACCAGTAGCGCAATTTTGCGTGCCTTAATATCTTCAGGTTTAAATGCCTCGAAAGATAAGCGTGGTGAAATCTGCACATCTGGCAATATTGCTGCCTTTTTCTCTGCCGGAATTTCAATGCCCAATTGATCAGCAACTTGCTGAGCCAAGTCCAGATCGATATTGCAGAGCACTTCCAGAACTTCACGCTCACGAATATATTTACGTTCCACCTTGCTCAGCTCGAAGACATAGGCATCGACAATATGCTTTTGCTCATGAGGTGCCTGACTGCGATAGAAAAGGCGGGGCTGACTAAAGTGATCACTGAAAGATTCACTGCGCTGACGAATCTTGTGTCCATCAATACGCTCCTGATAGCTTTCAAAACCACCACCTTGTGCTGCGGACGGAGTTTCAGCCGGCCAGTTATTGTCAATCGAATTCGGCTCATAACTGGCTTGACCGGTATGCACAATACGCTGATGTAGACCGTCACGCTGGTTATTGTGGAATGGACAAACTGGCTTGTTGATTGGAATCTGGTGGAAGTTCGGGCCACCTAAACGGCTGAGCTGAGTATCGGTATAGGAGAACAGACGTGCCTGCAATAACGGATCATTGGTAAAATCCAGTCCCGGTACGATATGTCCCGGACAGAATGCCACCTGCTCGGTTTCACCGAAGAAATAATCGACATTACGGTTCAGTACCATTCTGCCAATCGGTGTCACTGGCACCAGTTCTTCCGGAATAATTTTGGTTGGATCCAGCAAGTCGAAGTCGTACTTCATCTCATCTTCTTCTGGAACGACCTGTACACCCAGTTCCCATTCCGGATAGTTACCGGATGCAATCGCTTCATATAAGTCACGACGATGGAAATCCGGATCCTTACCTGCCAGTTTTTGTGCTTCATCCCAGACCAGTTGGGCTAGACCCTGTTTTGGGGTCCAGTGGAATTTCACAAAAACCGCTTTATTCTCGGCATTGATAAAACGGAAAGTATGCACACCAAAGCCTTGAATGGCTCTTAAATTACGCGGAATACCCCGATCCGACATGGCCCACATCACCGCATGTGCAGATTCAGGGACTAAGGAAACAAAGTCCCAGAAAGTATCATGTGCAGATGCACCGGTAGGAATCTCGGTCTGAGGTTCAGGCTTGACTGCATGTACGAAATCCGGGAACTTGATCCCATCCTGAATAAAGAATACCGGCGCATCATTCGCTACCAGATCAAAGTTACCTTCATCAGTATAAAACTTGGTCGCAAAACCGCGAATATCACGTACCGTATCTGCTGAACCACGCGGGCCCTGTACGGTAGAAAAGCGCACAAATACTGGCGTTTGCACACTGGTGTTAGTCAAGAAGCCTGCCTTGGTCAGTTTTTCATTACCCGGATAAGCCTCAAAATAGCCATGTGCGCCGACACCGCGGGCATGCACAATACGTTCAGGAATTCGTTCATGGTCAAAATGGGTAATTTTTTCCCGAAGAATAAAATCTTCGATCAAGGTCGCCCCGCGAACGCCTGCCTTGAGACTGTTCTGGTTATCGGAAATTTTAACCCCTTGATTGGTGGTGAGTGCCTGCTCGGTCGCATCACTGCGATATGCGTCGAGCTGCTCACTTTTTTTATTGGTATTTTGTTTGTCTAAACCGTCTTTACCAGTCGCGGGGCTATTGGCCTTAATTTTCATGATGTATTCCTTGCTGAGCTTGAGTTTAGTTCAGATATTTTTGGTCTATCTCAAAGTCGCTTGAGCTGATATGTTGCATGGCTTGACCAATCAAACTCATCCCGCAAGTCAATCTGCTACAGCCGATCCTGTATCAGCCTCACATTTCTTCTGAATATGCTGACTCGAAGCATTTTTGCTTTTCTGGGATTATTGTTATTGGTTTCGCCTGTGTCCTAACATAACTGCATTTGAGAAAGAGATTTATTATTGTTTGTAGTGCCTTGTTTAATTAAGGCAGCATTGTGTTATTTTTTATAAATTTTGGGTTTATTGATGATTTAAATTTTCATCTAAATAATTAATTTAAAATAAAGTATTAAAATTTCGCAGAGATATTTCGAAATAAAGATTCAGTATGGTGATATGTGATCTTGCTCATAAATAGGCTTCATGACGCAACACGATGTTTCAATCTTGAAATGATTAGGACTTTTTAGAAGTTGAATTTGCCATAAGAAATTAACGTGCTACCGCTGAAGATGGCCAAAACTTGACAGATTTAAATAGTTACAATCCTGTGCCCTGCTTATACATAATGACTAAACTTCCTGCCCTTATATTGATCTAATATCTATAACTTATAACCACTTAAATCCATCAGCCTGTTCAGATCAAATACAAAGTTATAGAGATTATTTCATCTCTTGGCTCGGGCTTCGACTACATCCGACTTTATTTTAATACACAGTATCGCGTTAAGTTTGAAGGAGTAAGAGCATGGCCTCTTCTAAAAAAGAATCTAAAGCAATGAAAATTGATATCGGGATTTCGCATGATGATCGCGCCAAAATTGTCGACGGTTTATCCAGACTTTTAGCAGACAGTTATACCCTGTATTTGATGACCCATAATTTTCACTGGAATGTCACCGGCCCCCAGTTCAACAGTCTGCACAACATGTTTATGACCCAATACACCGAGCAGTGGAATGCGCTGGACATCATTGCTGAACGTATTCGGGCTTTGGGCTTTGCAGCACCCGGTACTTATAAACAGTTTGTAAAACTCACCTCCATTAAAGAGGTCGAAGGTGTGCCTAAAGCCGAAGAAATGATACGTTTACTGGTAGATGCACATGAAACTGTGGCACGTACCGCCAGAAGTATTTTTTCGATCATTGAAGAAGCCAATGATCAGCCGACTGCTGACATTCTCACGCAAAGACTGGAAGTACACGAAAAAACTGCCTGGATGTTGAGAAGTAATCTGGAACAATAAAACCTGATGGATGAAATTTGAGATCAGGCTCATGCAAGGATGAAGCGCAAACTTGTGGTAGTGCCACTAAGTTCGGTTTCATCCTGATGCTTTCAATAGGTATGATTTACCGGCGCTCAATGATTAGATCAAGCTAAAAGACAGAATCATTAGCATTCAACCGTCAAAATTTAAGGATGTAGGCAATCGCGTACATCCTTTTTTCATGCCGCGTTTATTTAAATCTCAGGCATGGAAATAATTTAAGGGCAGTTTTAAATAAGAAATTCCATTTTCTTCCGCTTCAGGAAATTGACCGGCACGCATATTGATCTGAATCGCCGGTAAAATCAGTTTGGGCATGCCCAATTTGGCATCCCGCTGCTGGCGCATTTCAATAAAATCAGCTTTGGCCGTGCCAGTGTGAATATGGACATTATGCTGCTTCTGGGTCTGAATATCAGTTTCACAGACAAAGTAGTCGCGATGTTCCGGTAAATAGTCATGACATAAAAATACCCGGTTGGCGTCTGGCAACTGATACAGCTTTTGAACCGAATCAAATAAAGTCGCGGCACTGCCTTTAGGAAAATCACAGCGCGCTGTGCCGTAATCCGGCATGAACAAGGTATCGCCGACAAAGACCGCATCCCCAATCACATAGCTGAGACAGGCCGGTGTGTGGCCCGGTGTCGGAATGTTATAGGCCTGCAATGAACCAATGCTGAATGCTTCATGATCAGCAAACAGATAATCAAATGGCTGAGCAAGATTAAACTGCTTGATGTCCAGATGATAGATCGCGCCAAAGGTCTCTTGAACCACAGAGATATGATGGCTCATGGCCATTTTGCCGCCCAACTGTGAATGCAGATATTGCGCTGCGGTCAAATGATCAGCATGCACATGAGTTTCAAGAATCCACTCAACTTCAAGTTCATGTTCTCGTACATAGGCGATGATGCGATCCGCGTGCGTGGTCGAGGTGCTGGCTGAGGCAGCATCATAATCCAGTACGCTATCAATTACCGCACATTTTCCAGTGGCCGGATCACTCACGATATAACTAAATGTATTGGTATCTTCATGAAAAAAATCCTGAACCACAGCGCTCTGACCCATGATGATGCTCCTGCCCATTGACGATGTAAGTAAATCCCTGCCAGCATGGCAAGAATAAAATAAACGGCCTGATAGTGACCTAAACCGATCAAGGTCAGACTGGATGCCGGACAAATACCGGCAATTCCCCAGCCGACACCAAATAAAAGACTGCCCGTCACCAGTCTAGAATCAATTTTCTGATTGGTCGGTAACTGGATCGGTTCATCAAATACAGTTTTCGTAGCCAGATTTCGACTGGCTTTTTGAAATGGAATAAAGGCAACCACTATCGCGCCCAACATCACAAAGGCCAGACTCGGATCCCAGTCGCCAAAAATATCCAGGAAATCCAGAACTTTTTCAGGATTGGCCATACCAGAAATCATCAAGCCTACCGAGTAACATTCAAATTTAACCCAGTCCGGAATGGTGACTGAACATGTTCATTCATTCTTCAGCATTCATCTTTCAACTGATCCAGAATGAAATAATTAACAATATTCCGGTCAACACGGTGAATAAATTTAACAAAACAGGATGCTGGGTCTGATAGTCAGAAATAAATTCTGCCGGGGTCAAAGATCTGAGGCCAGCCCGATATTGCAGGATAGAACCGATATTGATCAACATACCGAATAGAATGACTGCAATTCCCAGCCAGTGACTATAAACAATTTTATTCTGATATTTTTCCGGATCGACCAGTTGCGCCAGTAAATTTGATTTTTCAATCACAAAGCCAAAAGCAATCAAGGTCAGCCCACTACGATTCCAGGCTAATGCAGTTCTTTCTAAGGCAAATAAAACTCTTGGATCCTGTAAGTTGGACATTCTGGTTCCTTATAGTTTGGATTAATCTTGATGCGAATTGCTCGAATCGCTTTCAATCCGGCCATCGACCAGATTGATGGTACGGTCACAAGTGGCAGACAAGCGCGGATCATGCGTGACCAAAAGTACGGCGCAGTCGCGTTCACGATGCACTTTACGAAATAGTTCAAACATATCAGCCGCGGTCTGGGTATCCAGATTACCTGTCGGTTCATCGGCCAATAATAATGCTGGCTCAGTAACCAAGGCCCGGGCAATGGCCACCCGCTGCTGCTGCCCTCCAGACAGTTCATTCGGTTTACGTTCAGCAAATTTTTCCAGCCCCACTGCAGCGAGTAAATCACGTGCGCGTTGCATTGCCTGCTGATTGGGTTTGCCATGCACCATCATTAAAGGCATGAGAATATTATCCAGTGCACTAAAGGCCTGAATAAGATGGTGAAACTGAAATACAAACCCAATACTGTTGCCGCGCAGCGCCGTACGACCGGTGTCATCCATCGCACTGGTAGGTTGTCCCAACAAGTACAGCTCGCCGCTCGTTGGTTTATCTAGCAGTCCCAGAATATTCAATAAGGTACTTTTCCCAGAACCGGAAGGACCAATGAGGGCGGCAAAGTCGTTGCGATCAATGCGCAGGTCAATACCATGCAAGACCTCAACCTCATTGGGCTGGCCAATATTATAAGACTTGCGTAGCGCTTCCAGACGCAAGACTTCCTGAGATTGCTCAGACATGACGAATCGCCTCCACCGGATCGAGTGCCGCGGCCCGGCGTGATGGCACCGCTGCAGCCAGTACGCCTGTTAATGTCGCCAATAATAGCGCCAAAATCACCAGCTCAATCGAAATTGGAATATAGAATAATCCTGGCCCAAAATTATTAAATACCCACACCAGACCATAACTGACTATGCTGCCCAGCACCGAACCGAGCAAGCCAAAGATTGCGCCCTGAAACAGAAAAACTCTCAAGATTTGCGATTGGGTTGCACCTGTCGCCCGCAAAATACCAATTTCCCGGGTGCGCTGCACCACACTGACGGACATGACGCTGGCAATCCCGAAAGCCACTGAAATTGCGACAAATACAATAATCATATTGGTGGACAGGCTTTGTGCGGTAATGGCATTCATCAGTTGGGCATTGGTTTCAATCCAGCTTTCGGCTTTTAATGAGGTCAGGCGTCCGACTTGTGCGGCAACCTGGTCTGCCTCAAAAATATTGGCAATGGTCAGGTCAATCACCGTTACCCCGCCTGGCAGACCGAGTAAGGACTGCGCCTGCTTAAGATCCAGATAAACATAACGCGCATCCAGTTCGCGCACGCCCAGCTCAAAGATACCGGCAATATTCACCAAGGCACTGTTCTGTTGGCCAGTATCGAGTCGCAACTTGCTGCCGACCTGAACACCGAGGTCTTTGGCCAATTGACTGCCAATCAGTACATCATCCGCGCCGACCCGCAACTGGCCACTGATTAAATATTCTTTTAATGGAATGATCTGCTGATAACGTTCTAAATTCATCCCGACCAAGGCCACTGATTCGATCGCATCACCACGTTGTACAAAAGCTGGCCCCGACACCACCGGCGAGACGGAGGTCAGTACAGGCAACTGGTCTAGTGTTTCGGTAATCTGTTGCCAATTGTTAATCGAACGCAGGCGCTGTGCCCGTTTGTCTTCCTGCAATAATTGCACTGTTCCGGCGGGAGGTGACACAATCCGGTTGACTTCATCCGGTGACAGCAGACGAATATGAGCCTGTGTACCTAAGGTTCGTTCAACAATATTGGCTTGCAGCCCCTGAATCAACGCAGTGATAAAGACGATCACCGCTACGCCCACGGCAACCCCGATGGTGATCATGATGGACTGCGCGCGACCCTCGCGCAAAAAACTGACCGCGATTTTCCATTCGATCCAGAGCCGCCCGAATAAAGTTTTCAATCGAAGTTCACCGGTAATTCATTTTTACTATTGGCCATATCAGCAGAATTCTGTAATGAACTCTGGTGTGGTTTTAAGCGAACTCTGGTGCCATCCTCCAATGAAGATTCGGCATCTACCAACACCTGATCACCCTCGCTCAACCCGGATTTCACTTCTGACATGGCCAGGCCACGCAAGCCCAAAGTAATCTGCTGACGCTGTATTTTTCCATCACGTACCATTAAGACCACGGCTTTATCTCCCTTGATACTGCTTAAAGCATCATTCGGAATAGCCAGAGCCCGTGCTCGTTTGGCCGTCTCGACATTCACCGATACCGTCATGTCCTGACGCAGAAAATCTGGTACGGGATTGACAGTTAACCTGACTTCTACCGTACCTCGCTGTGGATCGATACTTGGTGCAATAAAGTTAATCCGGGCCGGGAAAGACTGATCCGGATAGGCATCGCTAATTACGGTGGCATTTTGCTGCAAGGCGAGTTGCGGTAAATTCCGCTCATCTAGCGGTACCCGGATTTCTGTATTCCCTGTTAACGCAATGGTAAATAAAGTTTGTCCCGGCTGAACCAGATCACCCGGCTCGACATCGCGTGTCAATACTGTACCGGCGACCGCCGCTCGAATCTTGGTTTTGGCCAGTTGCGCCTGTGCCACCGCCAGCTGTTCCCGAAGCGACGCTTCTTCGACTTGACCCGCAGCCAATGCGCCTGCTTTTACCCGGGCTGTCTCATAATTATTGCGCGCGACTCTTTCTGCTTCCACAGCCTGTTCGACTTCTTCCCTCGACAGGATGCCGGCTTCTGCATTACGTCTACGTGCTGCTTCTCGGCTGGCCTGTTCCAGCTGAGCTTTGGCACTGGCCAGTTCTGCTGCAGCCTGTGGCCGTCGGCTGCTTGCCAATTCGGTCAATACCAGCTCGGCCTGTCTGACTTGGGCCAGCAATTCATCCGATTTCAATACCACTAGCAGATCACCCGGTTTGACCTGATCGCCTTCCTGCACCAAACGTTGCAGAACCACACCACTAATTTCACTGCCTACCTGGGCACGTGAAACTGTCGCAACACGTCCGGTCGCAACAACATTTTGTACCAGCGGCATGGCACTCAGCGTATAACTAGGCACCACTGGCCCCTGCCACCAGCGAAATAGAGCAAACCCTACTGCCAGTAGCAATACGATAATGAGCAAAATTTTATAGCGGGCAGCGCGCAATGAGAATCTCCGGTTGATTCGTCTAATTTGAAATAAGAAAGTCAAAACTGTATTTGTTTTTTTCCTAAGGTTTAATTTACAACAAGTTTCTAATTGGAATTATAGGTATTTTGTTGAGTTTGAAAAGAATGTTGAGTTCCTGTCCACTTTTTTGAGCTAGCTTAAGTCGGTGTCAGTCAAGTTCATCTATGGCAGATCCAGACACGGAATCAAGTAACAGAAAATTGTATTAAGTTTAAGGAAATGGAGATGTGATCAAAAAACAGGCTAGATCATGATAGAGCTTGCCTGTTCAATCGTTTGGGTGTTAATTGAATATTAGTTAAATATTAGACCGTACGACGCAATGGCTGATCACGCTGCGCCAGACTTTCGCCCATTGGCACGAGTCGTCTATCAGGCTCAATCTTTTGCCAAGGCAGGTCATTCGGGTCTGCTTTCATGGCCCCAGGCGCTTTTGCGACTAAAATGGCAGCAGCCATGTCCTGAAAATCTGCACGAAAATGTACCGAGCTTTTCACTACAATAATTGATTTATCTTCAGGCACAACACCAAAAATTCTAAACATATTACGATCGAGCAACTGGGCTTTGTAAGAGCTGACTGCAATTTCAATACCGTCTATTTCCAGTAATATACTCGGGCCGATATCCGCCTCAACGCCATGCATCATGGGTCCGCCATAGCTGAATTTTCCATCGCTATAGGCTTTGATTTTAAATTCAGCGCTAAATGGGGCATCCCCGACAATACCCGATGTTCCACCCAGTTGCGCATAAAAATGCTGACCAAGCTCAAACTGATAGGCTTGTTGCACCACCGCGGGATCGACAATGAGGCCAATCAATGCATTTTTAACCGGATGTCGATATAGCGCCGATAACATCCCGGTCGTATTCGAATCACCACCGGCTCCCGGATTGTCCTGAGTATCGGCAATCACCACGGGTTTGGCCGAATAATGCTGTTGATAAAGTTGAAGTGCTTGCTGCACGGCATGATCTGGTGATAAGAAATCCATATTCCAATGCGCTTCTTGTTGCAGCACATGGTCGATATAGCGTTGCATGGCCTGATCTAACTGCTCAGCGTTTTCACTATAGCCCCAGATACAACCGCCACATTCCTCAAAATCTGCCGCCGGAAAACCCGGCGTAAAATTCATCTGGACAGGATTATTTTGTTCTAGCTGTTCGAGTAAATTCATACAAGACTGGGTAGGTTCCAGCTCGGTACATTGTGCATTCAACGCAATCAAAAACGGTAGCTTGTACATTTTCTTATACAGTTTTTTGCCCTCGAATATTTGATTCAGCAGTTGGGCACAGCGTTGTCCAGTTTGGGCCATATCTACATGCGGATAAGTCCGATAGCAAATCAATGCATCACTATGAGCAAACATCGCTTGCGTGACATTGGCATGGAAATCCAGACTGGCAATTACCGGAATGTCCGACCCGACTGCTTCACGAACCCGTCTTAACAATTCCCCTTCACCATCATCCACCTGTTCACTAACCATGGCACCATGCAGATCCAGATACACCGCATCTACCGGATGCTGCTGGATGCTTGCAATAATTTCATCACAGATCCGTTGGTAAGTGTCCTGCTCTACATGCGCTGAAGGTGAAGTGCCAGCCCAGATTACCGGCAAAAGTTGATAACCGAATTGTTCTGCTTGTTGAATAAAACCGCCAATCGGAATGTTCTGTTCCCGAAATTTCAGGACATCTGCGCCGCGGCTAAGCGGAGGAAATCCCCCGCCCTGGACAAAATCCACATATCTTGCTTTGGTCGGGGCAAAGGTATTGGTTTCATGTTGAAAGCCCGCAATGATGATTTTCTTCATATCTTGAATCCTTCCTATGCTGCATGATTGATTATTTATCGACGATTAAGGCAGCGCGTGTTACTTGCTGGGAAACAACTTGCTTTTTCAGTCTGAAGGCATAGATCAGGAAAGTGCCTCCGAGCATCATGATCACAGCAATCGTGAACCAGCCTGCCAGCATGGAACCGGTCATTGACTGCGCCATGCCCATAATATTTGGACTGACAAAACCACCGAGTAATCCGATACTGTTAATCAGGGCAATTCCGCCTGCTGCCGCACTACCGCTTAAGTATTTCGATGGAATCGACCAGAAAATGGTATAGGCACTAAACATAAAGGCCGTTGTGGTACAGATCGCAATAAAGGACAGCAGGAAATTCGCACTGATCACCGACAACATCAAGCTGACTCCGGCCAATACCGTAGGCACTACACAATGCCATTTCCGTTCCTGCCATTTGTCCGAGCTGCGGGCAAAAATGATCATGAAAATTGCACCGCATAAATATGGAATCGCCACCAGCCAGCCAATCATCTGCAAATTCTGGATACCGCCCGATTTCAATAAAGATGGCAGCCAGAAACCAATCGCATAGATCCCACAGATAATGGTGAAGTAGGCCAAGGCCATGAAATAGATCCAGGGATCCTTCAACACCGCTTTAAAATTGCTATGACCAGTTGCAGACTGATGCTGTGAAATTTCTTTTACCAATAAGGCTTTGTCCTCTTGAGACAGCCATTTTGCTTGTGAAGGATGATCGGTTAAATAAAAGTATGCTACGCAGCCCAACAGCACGGTTGGCACAGCTTCCAATAAAAATAACCATTGCCAGCCAGAAAGATTATAAATCTGATGAAAAGTACTCATGATTTGCGTGGATAATGGTGCACCTAACATACCAGCGAGTGGCCCGGCCAGCATGACGATCGCCATCACACGTGCCATGCGTGCACCGGAATACCAATAGGTCAGATAGAAAATCATGCCCGGGGCAAAAACGGCTTCGAATACACCTAGTAAAAAGCGCAAGACATAGAACATCTGCGGGGTGGTGACAAATAGCATCGACATGGAGGTCAGGCCCCACAAAATCATGATGCGGGTGATGGTTTTTCTGGCGCCGACTTTTCAAAATACAGGTTGGTTGGCACTTCAAACAGCACATAACCTAAAAAGAATATGCCGGCTGCCATGCCATAAATTGCATCGTTAAAACCCAATTCCTGCTGCATTTGCAACTTGGCAAATCCGATATTGATCCGGTCCAGATAAGCAAAGAAATAACATAGCAATAAAAATGGCAGCAGGCGCCAGCTCACTTTCTTGTAAATCTGGTCTAACCGTTGTTGACGGGAGGTCATTAAATCCATCTAAAACTCCTTTTTATCTAGATCTTCTTATTGTTCAAAAACAATGTAAGCATGCTCCTGACTTGATAACAATGTAATTTATTAGGCATACTGATGCTTTAAAAGCATCAGAGTTTTTATGGACAGAAACTTGCAATTCCTTGCGCCACTGAACGGAATCAATGAAAAGCGTTTGCGTTATTTCTATACGGTGATGATGTTTGGCTCGATGCGCAAAGCGGCAGATATCCTGAATATTGAACAGTCCGCCATGAGCCGACAAATTCAACTCTTTGAATCAGAATTAAAAATAAACCTGTTCAAACGTAAGGGACGGCATATTATTCCGACTGAAGCCGCCTATCTGGTACTTGAGTATTTTAAGGAAAATAAGAATCGTGAAAATGAATTATTTGACAGTTTATTTCAGCTGCAATCTTCTCAACTTGGCAAAGTGAACATTGTTTCAAGTGAAAGTTATATGCAACACATGATTTATGATGTACTTCGACATGTGCACCATAAATATCCAAATCTTGAAATCCAGTTAGAATTAATGAGTGCCCAGCATGTAGTACGACATATCGTGGACAGCCTAGCGCATATTGGACTTGCGTATAACCCCCCATTTCATACAGACATCAGCACCATTGCCCATAAAACAGAACCTTTTATTCTAGCTGTTCCTGCCGATCATCCTCTTGCCAAGCTCAAGCATCGCATTTGCCTATCTGAAATTTCAGCCTATAAATTTGCCTTAATGCCTGTGGGGCATGGTTTTCGTCAGCTACTCGACAGTGAAATGGTGCGCTTACAAGTGAACCTGAATATTAGCCTGACCACCAATTCTATTTATGCCTTAAAAAATTATGTGGTGGCTGGACATGGGATTTCCGCCATGCGCTATGCAGATATTGCAGATGCAGTAAAAGAAGGTCAGGCCGTTGCCTTAACTCTTGATTCCGAGCTGTGCAATACGGCTCAGACCCAATTGATGGTTCGTAAAAACACTCATTTGTCAGAGTCGAAGCATTTATTAATCGAGCGTATTCGTTCTAGTTTTGATTTGATCTTTTAAATCGCTTATAAAGTTTAGGTAATAAAAAAGCCACTTAGATAAGTGGCTGATTTATAACAAGAATTTTGGTGGAGGTGGCGTCAATTGAACTCAAAACCTAACTCATTCATTTTAAAGCTCTTTTATTGAATAAAAAAATTCATTGACCCAATTTTGACCCATATTAGATTTAGTGCATTGAATCACTTTAAAATCTTGTTCAAATCCGAATTCAGGATTTGAAGTGGCGTACGGCATTATAGCAGAAAATTACACCTAAAAATAAATGCAATGTTATAACATTTCAATTAGCTCATTATGATATTAATAATCACATCAACCTCAGTATAGTTCAATTTTTTAATTTGTACTTTTGCTTAGGACTCTTAGGCTTATCAGGAAGGGTACGTTCAATCACACCTGCTTCTAATGCTGGAGTTAAATAATTTTTTTGGAATGTGGCTCGATGGGACAAGTCTAATAGAGCCATAAGCTCAGTTAAGCTATATGCTTTCTGCTCCATATTCTGGATGAGACGTTTAACTTGATCGCTAACTTGTACGCTAGCTTGAGCGGTATATTGATCGCTGGCATCAGAACTAAGTATTGCATCTAGAATCATCTGCAAAATAAACTCAATAAAAGGTGCAGAATCTGAGCGATCTGTGCTCGCTTGCAATGCATCGTAATAAGCTTTTTGGTTTTGATAAATCAAGCTTTCTACAGGGATATTGAGAAAAATTGGATTCCACTGGCTTAAGATTAAAGTTTGCCATAAACGCCCCATCCGCCCATTGCCATCAGCAAATGGGTGTATAAACTCAAATTCATAATGAAATACTGAACTCTGAATTAATGGATGCTCATTACCCTCAGCCAACCAATGCAATAATTCTCCCATTAAACGGTGAACTTGATTCGCAGGCGGAGCCATATGCACGACCCGATCCCCTGACATCACACCCACACCACTATGGCGATACTGTCCAACCTCATCAATCAGTCCTGTCATCAATATTTGATGTGCTTTAAGCAAATGCGATTCTTGATCAGGATTCCAATCTTGAATTTCTTCATATGCCTTTAGGGCATTACGTACCTCTTGCACTTCTTTAGGTGGAGCGATAACGGTCTTGCCATTCAGGATTGCGGTGATTTGCTCTGTACTCAAGGTATTCCCTTCAATTGCTAAAGACCCTTGAATCGTTCGAATACGATTGGCTTTTCGCAATTTAAGGCTATCTTGGATTTGGGTTAATGCAGTCAAACGCCCTATTGATTCACTAATTTGTGCAATCAAGTGAATAATTTTAGAGGTGATCGTATAAGGCGGTTGATATTTCATGCCATTCCTCATTGATGTAAAAACAAAGCACAGTTGATTAAACTCTAAAATATTAATATTTCATAGCTTAGTGAGTAATATCTGCTATTAACATGCTTATCTTTTCTGAAACAGTGAGCTAACTAATCGCTATTTCTTTTAAAATAAACCTATGCATTCTCGTTAAAATACTTAGGTTTCTTCATTACAGGACAGCATTATGTTTATTCATGCCGACTTCTCACAACCCGTCATCATCAAACCAGAAGATTACCATTGGGTGAAATCTCCAGGAGGTGAAGTCGATAGAATGATGCTTGATCGTATTGGCGATGAGAAAGCACGTGCAACTAGCCTTGTGAAATACGCACCAGAATCTGCCTTTCCTGAACATCAACATCCTTTGGGTGAAGAAGTCCTCATATTGTCAGGCATTTTTACCGAGAATGCTGAAGATGATTATCCGGTAGGCTGGTATTTACGTAACCTCCATCATTCAACTCATCGGGTTTCCAGTAAAGCAGGTTGTTTAATCTTTGTGAAACTGATGCAAATGACTGAACATGAGAGAGAACCAACCCGGATTAACACCAATGACTTAGCGAATTAGAAGCTTACCCAACGTCGGATGATATGCCCGCTATTTCAATCTGAACATGAGCAGACCTATTTAGAAAAGCTAGAACCTGATCAAATTTTCGTAGAGAAATCAGAACAAGGGATTGAATTGTTCATTATTAAAGGTCAATTATTTTGCGGCACTGAAATATATCCAGCAGGTTCGTGGGTCCGTCTTCCCCTCAATAGTGCTGCTAAATTTCAGGCAGGTCCATCAGGCGCAACGCTTTATGTCAAAACTGGTCATCTACAACATGCCATAGATGCGTGGGTGAAATGAACAATAATGTGTTTCCGAAATGAAGCTGTCTCGTGTCTAGAATACTTGGAGCAGTCCACTTACCACTTTTAAAACTCATACAAAATGTAATGATATATCACTACATTTCTGATCTTTATTTTTTCATGTATGATCAACTAAGACAAATTCAGGGATAAGGTAATGTTTGAAACTATCGATGATTTAAAGAAAAAATTAGATCAACATCGCCCCCTCTCTCATTCAATTGTAAAAAATTTACAAGAAGACCTTATTCTTCGCTGGACTTATCATTCAAATGCAATTGAAGGTAATACACTTACTCTACTAGAAACAAAAGTAGTACTGGAGGGTATTACTGTTGGTGGAAAGGCATTAAGAGAACACTTCGAAGCGATCAACCATAGAAATGCAATTTACTATGTTGAAGATATTATTCGAAAAGAAGAACCTTTTTCTGAATGGCAAATTCGTAATATCCATCAACTCATTTTAAAGAATATTGATGATGATAATGCTGGACGTTATCGTCAACAAAACGTCCTGATATCAGGTGCTACCACTACCCCACCTGACTATACTTTGTTAAATGATAAGATGGCTCAATTGGTAGATTGGTATAATAGTGAAGCACATAAGCTTCATCCTATTGAACGTGCTGCTAAAGTACATGCGGATTTTGTAGGTATCCATCCCTTCATTGATGGTAATGGGCGTACATCACGCCTATTGATGAATCTAGAATTACTTAAAGCTGGTTATCCACCTTGTGTTATTACAGTAGAAAATCGTTTGGCTTACTATGAGGCTCTTGATCAGTGGATGGCTTACGGAAAAACCGAAGCCTTTATCAAGTTAGTCTCCGATGCAGTGCTAGAAGGATTTAAACCATATCAGGTGGTATTAGGTATTTAGCAAAGCTTGTACGGTAGCTCGGACAAAAATGAGACTGTAAATTAAATTGTGTAATTGCCTGAATTTGCTATGTTCATATTCACAACGGAGTCAGGCAACATGATGAACGAACAAAAACTAAAAGACCTTGCTGCAGAATTTGCTAAAGGAATCAAAACAGAAGAAGATCTCAATCAATTCACCCAATTGTTGACTAAACTCACTCAACATCATCCGACGGTTCCATCGAGTTCAACCACTGCCAAGGCCATCAATTACAGTCTGAAGCGTTGGCCAGCCTTAAGCCGCTATCTGGATGATGGCAATCTACCCATTGACAATAACTGGGCAGAGAACTCAATGCGCCCCTGGGCATTGGGCCGTAAGAACTGGTTGTTTGCAGGTTCGCTGCGCAGTGGACAGCGAGCGGCAAATATCATGACTTTAATCCAGTCAGCAAAGCTGAATGGGTTGGATCCGTATGCCTATCTCAGTGATGTGCTGAAAAGGCTGCCGACGCATAAAGCGACCCAAATAGAAGAATTACTACCACATCGCTGGAAATCCAACTCAAATTAAAAAATAGGCATGGGGTTCAGCGGACGCTTACGTTTAATCTTAGGTTTTTTCTTAGGAAGCGCGTGGCAAAAATTTAGTTACACCGATACGTGTTTGGATTTAGGTGGTGGGCAAAATCCAGGGAATTATCCAATTTGTGTGATTGATGCAAAGTAGGGGAAAATAGTATTAAACTCTTCATACAGCTCAAAAAACATGCTTAATTCGACAGTATTGTATGATAAAGTTAAAAATATTCACGCTCTTTGAAGTTAGAGGTCTGCGCTGTTGAAGGACTTGCTTTTATCTTTAAAATTAAATCTTCGTAAACTCATTTTGATCTCGACAATTTTGAGCGTGTCGGGTTTATTTGTTGTTAGTGTATTTATTTTAAATTATGTCATTAAACAGCAACTTATTCAAAACTCTCTTTCTGTAAATGAAAAATATGCTGAAAAAATTGCTCTTAGTGCAGATCAGCATTTTAGCGATATGCTTAAAGAATTAGAATATAGTGCAGCGCAGTTAGAAAAAGATTTAAATAACCCCGTTTTAAAATATAACGAAGTCTCTCGTTTAAAAAACCAGTCTGATAATTTCAATAGTATTTTATTGGTTAGCGCTAAACAACAAATGTTAGCCTATTCACCAAGTAGTTTGGGGTTAAGTTTTCAACAGACTTATGGTACTGAAGGGATTATTGAATCTTTACAAAAAAAGAAAACTTATATTTCCTCTCCATATTGGTCGGTGAATAACAACCTTGTAATTATGATGTCAAAGCCGATACATGGGAAAAATAATCAATATTTAGGACTGATTAGTGGTATTATTCATTTACATAAAAAAAATGTACTCAATGAAATGCTGTCTAATCAGTATGATTATAAAAATAGCTATATGTATGTTGTTGATCAACACGATCGAATTATTTTCCATCCAGATGAAAAACGTATTGGTGATAAAATTGTCAATAATACTGGTTTGGGCTATATAAGAAAAAATAAAAGTGGTTCTATAAGATTGGTGAATAGTCGAGGTGTTGATAACTTAGCAGGTTTTGCACATATCCCAAGTGTGAACTGGACAGTAATATCTCAACAGCCTACAGATGAATTGTTTGCTAAAGCAAATACTTTAATTTTAAAAGTATCTTTGGGTATTTTTATTTTCTACTTATTTATTTTTATCTTGATTTGGTGGATTTCTAATTTTATTGCTTCACCACTGAATCGTTTGGCTAGAATGGCAAGTATGCTGAATCAGCCAGATATTCAAGATAAAATTAAAGAGGTCGATCCTTGGTATTTTGAGGTTTTAAAGTTTAGAACGTCAATGTTGCTCAGTTCTGAAACGTTTAGTCACCGAATTTCAGAATTAAAGCAACATGTAAATACAGACCCACTGACAGGTTTGTATAATCGTCGTGGTATGCAATTTTTTTAAATGAATTAATTGATACGCGGACTGAATTTGCAGCCTTAGCCATAGATATTGATTTCTTTAAAAGGGTCAATGATCAATATGGGCATGCTAAAGGTGATTTAGTGTTGCAGACACTTGCACGATTTATGCAAGATAATTTCAGAGAGCATGATATTTGTTGCCGCAGTGGTGGTGAAGAGTTTGTTGTATTAATGATCACAGGCGAGCCAAGTGTGGCGTATAAAGCCGCAGAGCGTCTGCGCAAAACCATGCAGGAAAGCACTATTCATGACATGGGGCAAATCACGATCTCTATAGGCATTTCTTTCTGGCCTAAAGACGCACTAGATGTCTCTGAAGTTTTGGAGATAGCTGACAATAAGTTGTATGAAGCAAAACACAGTGGGCGTAACTGCACACGTTCTACGGCTGAGCTGGAATCTTAAGGTTATACCTGCTTAGCCTAACCGAGGCAGAAGATGGATAAAGATCAAGAAGCAACCATTGTGGTAGATGATGGCCCTGAACAAGTAAAATACGAGTTGCTCAAGGAAAAACTCAAATATAAACAAGCGGCCAGAGAAAACTCCAAGAAAATTGATCATAAACAGGTGCGTCTGAATATTCAGGCCGATGCGCTGCCAAGTAAAACCTTTTTTATTATGAATGCTTTGGCTGCTGTTATTGCAGGTTATGGCTTATTGTCAAATTCTGCTGCAGTAGTGATTGGTGCAATGTTAGTAGCAATGATGCTTGGGCCAATATCCGGGATTGCGCTAGCTTTTATTGATAACCGTTGGTTGTTGTTTAAAACAGCATTCAAAACCTTGGTGCTTGGCGTGGTTATGATTGTTGTGATTGGTGTGGTGTTGGGTTTAATCAATATTAATCTTCCTATTACCCATGAAATTTTATCTCGCACTCAACCTACCATTATGGATTTGATGATTGCGCTCGCTGGCGGTGCAGCGGGTGCTTTTGCCGCAGTTTCTCCACGTCTGTCGGTGGCTGTGGTTGGGGTTGCGGTCGCAACAGCTTTGGTTCCACCTTTGGTGGCGAGTGGTATTTTATTGGCCCATTTGGAATGGAAACATGCGGCCAATGCGGCATTATTGGCTATGACCAATATTGTTGCCATACAAATTAGTTCTTCACTTGTATTGTGGATGGCTGGTTTTAGACGTGGTTCAGATGAAGAAGTACAGAGTAATGTATTGGAATTCATAAAAAGAAATGCAATGAGTTTGATTTTTTTATTGGGTTTAGGAGTTTATTTAACATTTAATTTTCTTTTTATGCTCAATAAGCAAATTTATGAAAACCATATAGAAACGACCATTGCTGAACAATTGAATCAGCATAACAATTTAATTGATACGGTACAGTTTGACCGTCGTAGTGACATGACTTTGGTTCGGGTAGTTTTACGTGGTGATCTTGCTCCTCAAACACAGCAAATTTCAGATTTGAATCAGAAATTAAAACAAGACCCAAGAGGCAAACCAAGTATGGTACAGGTGCGTTTTATTCCAGTACAAATTATTCATGCGAAGGAAAGTCCTGAATTTGATATGAAAAAAGTGGAAGCTGAGCAGTTAGTGCAACCGTGAGTTGTTTTGCGGTAGGGTGATCCAAAACTTAAAATATTCTGATATTGAAAAAGGTGAGATTTTTTTCTAAAACAATGATTTTTAGATATTAAAAAGTTATAGATCCTAGTTTTTTTCAATATCCCACGATGGAACAAGAATTATTTTTAATAAATTAACCCCACTGCAATTAAGCCAGTTTTAAGATGAATCTCAACTAATAATCAGTTACATGTATCAGATGTATCAGATGTATCAGATGTATCAGATGTATCAGATGTATCAGATGTATCAGATGTATCAGATGTATCAGATGTATCAGATGGTTCTGCCATACATCAAAATTCAGTACAACACCCTTTATGGGGTATCGGTTTTGTCACTTTTTCAAATGAATCTTTCTTACGGATAAGATTCCCTGAAATTGATGAAACTAAAGAGATTCCCAAAAACTCAAAAGCTATAAAATATATTTAAAATGAAATAAGCCACTCAGATAGAGTGGCTTATTTTTATGAAATTGATATCGCTTTCCAACTGTAGGTATCTTTATCTCTTTGCTTACTGAAGATAGCCTGTACATTGATTAGTGTTTTATAGAGGTGGTCCCACTTGTTTGAACAACTAAAAGCTTATTTATAAGTGATATTCTGCTCTAGTTAAGCTACCTTATTTTGTTGTGGTAGCTGGTCATAGTAAAACTCATCTGGAGTCATTTTGTCCAGACTCGAATGAGGTCGTTTCAAATTATAAAATTCAAAATAGGCATTTAATTGCTTTTTCGCATCAAAAACATTGCTGTAGGCTTTGAGATAAACCTCCTCGTATTTAACGCTCCGCCATAATCGTTCAATCATCACATTATCAACCCAACGACCTTTACCATCCATCAATACAGCGCATCAGCTTCAGATCTGATGCACTCACAGGTTTTGGGCGATAGTAATAACAACCACGGGAGACTTTCAGTAGCTTAGCTTGCTTAGATACTGAAATCTGAAGTGAGTCGTCGATTAACTTTTGTGGTTGAAGCGGCCCAGTTTCTTCAACACACCTTCTAAAAAATCAATTTCTAATGCCTGCTCACCGATTTTTGCATGTAGTTTTTTTAGATCAATGGGCGGTTCGCTGGTCGAGAAAGCCACTTCCCTCTCCCAATAGGAATACCACCTTCGATTCTTAAATCAGTATTTTTATGATTCGACTCAGAAACACCCTTTCCAGCAGTAATACGTAATGCTGAATTAAATGACATTCGTTCTGAACAATACCATCTATGACCTAGCTTTAATGGCTTTTTGAATTCTCTTACGATTTTTTCAGAAGAACTTAAAATAATAGTGCTTTGATTTTTTTGAGGCCTTCTATCATCTTGTGTCCATAAACCTCCATAACTTTCACACAAAATAAGACAGCCTGAATCTAAAAGCTTTTTAATTTGAGGAGGTGTTCCATACTCTTTCAGTAATTGGCTAAAAGTCCCATGCCAAAAAGAGTTTTCTAAATCTGATCGTCTGTTACCTTTTGATATAAATACTTCATCTAGTTCATCACCATCCCACCCGCTAAAACTCACTGAAATAGACCACAACAATGTGAAGTGTCTAGGTGATTCTCTAGAAATTTCAACGAGAATAGTTTCAATTAAGTGCCAAAAATGATGTGTTTCTAAAGATTGATTATTACGATAACATCGTAATAAATCAGCTAAGTCTTCGCTCATGCGCTCAGGAAGACAATAAGACCAACTCTTTAAATAATTCAATAAAATATTTTGATTATCCAATGCCTTATCGGGTAATTCTTTGAGAATTTTTTTTAGATCAGCTCGATCCTTTCTAGAAGGATATGCTAATTTTGCTGCATACCCAATTAAAGTCCAGCTACCTGGTTCAGGAAGAACTATTTCTCGATATAAATCATCTTTTTTATTAATCCAAATAGCTAAAGCTTTCCATAGGTTATTTACACCATCGACTTTTTGCTCTGCTCCTTTACCATCATCTAGCAATGTACCTAAGCGTTCCCTATATTGTTTACTATCACCTGCGTTGGTCGTAGTAGCAGCAACCACACAAGAAAGAACAAGGTAATGAAAATTGTTATATGCATAAAGACCACTATATACATGATTTTTTTGCCCCAATACTATTTGTACAGAATTTCTGGTAAATAATGACATGAAGGCTTGAAGCACTGTCTCATCTGAAAAATTCTCAACACCAACTGCCGCAGCAAGACCAGCGGGAGTGACATCCAATGAAGTCAGTTTTGTAGTCCCATATGGCCCATCTGTTCTAAGGTAGTAATTCTGAAGACTTTCCAACCAATCATTAATTTTTAAATTATGGAGTATTGACTCCTCAGTTTTCTGCACAAATCTACCTATTTATAAAGACCATTTAGTAAAATGAATTTTTTAATTTAATGATCTTAAAGGAAATAAAAAATATTTAAAACTCTACTTTTATACCAAAAAACCGATTCGCCCTACCATCCAATTGCTTCTTGATTTTTCCCAATCTGGTATGACCTGAGCCATTAACTGATAAAAGCGTTCACTGTTGTTATTATCAGCTAAGGGTATTTTACATATATACCTATTACAGAGATGGTGGCAATTGAACCCTCACTAAAAATCCCGATATAACTGAATCTTACCGTCTAATCTCATTCATATTTTTACCAAACAATTACCCACATAATCTTTTCTAATAATATTCAACTTCCTCCTACTTCCTTAGCCTAATACTAACTATATTTTTTGGATGGCTTCGGGACATTTTCGGACAAAAAATATGATAACTTATTCACGATAATTTTTAATAATTTTAGAGGGATAGACATCAATGACTTTGAACCAAACACCAGTGAACCGTACCGGGTTTGTCGGAGACTTTTTTATTTAAGTTAGGCCACCTGACCTAACGGATTAATCTTATCATAGTACATTGCTTCAAACTCAAAAGGCGATACATAACCCAGTGCACTGTGTACACGCTTTTTGTTGAACCAATCTACCCAATTTAATGTCGCAAGTTGTACATCCGCTAAACCTTGCCAATCTGCTTTTAGATATTCAATCACTTCTGTTTTGTATAAGCCATTCACCGTTTCAGCCAAAGCATTATCGTATGAATCACCTGTCGTACCGACTGATGCTCGTAAATTTGCTGCTTCTAAACGATTGGTATAGCGAATAGAAAGATATTGAACACCTCTATCTGAATGATGAATCACATTCTTAGGCATACCTCGATCGTGCAATGCTTGCTCCAATGCATCGAGCACCATATCTGTATTCATCCGTGTAGATACTTTCCATCCAACAATTGCTCGTGAGAACACGTCAATAACAAATGCGGTATATACCCAGCCTGAATTTGTTTGAATATACGTAAAGTCACCCACCCATAGTTGGTTTGGATGATCAGCATTAAAATTACGTTTCACTAAATCATCTGCCCGTTT
>NZ_JBLVOM010000254.1:0-50330 GCF_053543775.1 Acinetobacter endophylla
TTGACTCGGATTTGTTCTGCATTGAGTGGACTTGTATTGACCCAATCTAGGATTTTCGCCTGATAGTCTGAGATCAATGTATTGGGCCGACCTGAGCGATGACCTTCTTTAATCGATTCAAACTCATACAATTCCCAACGTCGGCGTTGTAGCCTTATGGTTTCTGGGATACGTTCTTGTAGAGTGGCAACTTCCGCAACACTTTTACCTTCAGAAAGCCAGAGAATAGTTTGGGCACGTTGTCTTTCACGCCAATGTTTTGCATGCTTGGCCAGAAAAATGAGTCGTTCTCGCTGTTCTAAACTAAGTGGTACAGAAACAATTCGAGGCATGTGTGAACATCTGTTAACTAAAAAAACTTTTTCGCATGATTAGTTATTTTTGTCAACTTATATCCTTAAATTTAAAAAATATAATTTCCCCTGATTTTAACTCAATTTTTATATACTTTAATTTACCTTTGATTCAATTAATGCGAAGGAGCCAGATTGCGGAAAATATGCTTAAGACTGTGTAGCATTTTTTCAATTTGCAACGGTGTTAAACCATCGAAAGATTGCTCTAGTACAACAACACTAAGATCATTAATCTTTTTAATCATTTGCTGGCCTTTTTCGGTTAATAATACTCGGGTAATTCGTGCATCATCCTCACAGGAATAAGTATGTACTAATCCCTCATCTTTCAGGCGATAGATGATTTTAGTAGTAGTCGACATCTTATAAATCAACATGTCAGATAAATCAGAAATACTCGCTCTATTTTTAAATTTTAATGCTAGTAAAATACGTCTTCGAGAATTATCTAAACCGTATTTCTTTAAGGCATAGTCAACATTTTGCACATATTGGGTATGTACTTGACTAATCCAATGATAGGGTGAATCTTCTAAATTAAAATCTGTAGGAATGGATAAAAATTTACTGTACTTTTTTGTCATGGCCTCAACTCTTCTATATGTTAGGGTCTTTTTAATTTGTTTAAAAAATGCATTTTATTTCAAAATATTTACTATCCTATTACAAGGTTATGAATCTTATCTTCAGTACCTCTTCACCTCCTATTTAACTTCTGTTTAAGATGAACCCTCTAATTCTTTTTTGCTTCTTCGAGCCTCTTTTTATAAAAGAACTAGAGAGCCAAAATTTCAGTCACATTTTTTTATTTATCTATTGTTATTATGCGAACTGATTAAATCATCTTAATGATTAAATGATCTATCACAAAAAATACCATTTTCAATTAAAAAATACTTAAATATTTGTTCCGGTTAGCATTTTTTTATTTCGGAAAATTCATCTTTCTTTTTACCTTAACTTTAATTCAGTAAGCTTAAGATAGTTTTGTAAGTCTTTTTGAAGCATATTAAGATATTGTTTTATATTGATATTTAATATTTTAATTTTTTTATACTTTAAAAGTATAAAAATTATCTTCATGAAAAATAGAAGAAAAATAAACTATCTTTTAAATTCAGCAATAGACATTTTGTGTGATTGTGTAAAATTTTTTTAAACTTTTTAGTTCAGCTTAATTCTCGATTAAAAAGAAATTTAACTAGAGAAATCACTAAATTGGATCTTGAACTCAAAACTTATAATCAAAAAATTAATGGAAGAAGAATCGGAATTGTGCATGTATTTGGTAGTGTGAAAGCTTTAAAGATCCTGGCTGCACGATATCGTAACAAAGGAAAAAGACTTGGCTTGAGATTCAATTTGATTGCTGGAATATACAACTTGGAGCTGAGTAAAAAACAGCTTATGAAAGAGCATTAATAAAAAATATGAAGTTTCCCTTAAGATTTATCTTATATCGTTTGTAGCGCATAAAGAGTGAATTATGTGACATCCATGTCACAAGATATCTATCAGATTTAAGGTATTTAATTTGTATAGATACGAAGCTTAAATCTTCTGAATAAACAGTTCACGATCAAAACGGTACTGCGGGAAGAATACTCCATCTTCGGCACGTTCACCCGCACCAATTACCATGACCGGATACTGTTCATCATTTAATTTCAGAATTTCACGAACCATCGGCTCATCGAAACCTTCCATCATACAGCTGTCAAAACCATAGGCTCGCAAGGCTAAAACCAGATTTTCACAAGCAAGCGCCGTCGTTTTGGTCGCCCACAGTTTCGCATCAGCTGGGCTGAAAGCAGACACTGGCATTTGTTTGTCCAGTGTACGGGCAACTTTGAAAGCCACTTTCTTAAAGTTACCAAAAGCATTCAGATAACCAGTCTTATAGTTGTAGGGAATATATTTATAGTATTTCTTAATCGCGGGCGGAGCTTCTGGAAATGGAAATTCATTCACATTACGTTTCGCCATTTCATCGATACGGTCGGTACGTGCGATACAGACAATTAGCTCAGAAGCTGTTTTGGCTGCCAGTTGACTCATACAGGCTTTGACCAGACGTTTTTTCTTGCCCGGATTTTGTACCACATAAAAAGTCCAAGGCTGCAAGTTCGATGAATTTGGGGCCAATAACGCCAGATCCAGACAGGCATCCAGAATTTTGACAGGAATTGGCTTTTTGGTAAATTTACGCACCGAACGTCGGCTTTCAATCACCTTACGAAAATTATCTATATCTATATCTTGAGGTGCAGGTTCGTAATAACGTTTCTTTTCTGGATTTGAACTATCTGTTGTTTCGGAAGAGGTTTGGGAGTTTTGATTTGGCATACTTCAGATTCTTAGAAAAATAAAAGATTGAGGCAGTCTAAACCACCTCGTTGAACTCATAAGTTTGAAAATTAGTTGAATTGTGTGAAATCAGGTTTACGTTTTTGCATAAACGCTTGAACCGCTTCCAGCATTTCTGGCGAGCCAACACGCTGCATGAAAATTTCTGCTTCATGGTCAATCCATTCTACAATTTCATTCACATTATGTTTCATCAAGGCTTTAGATTGCACCAGTGATGCCAATGGCAGGGCAGAGAGCTGGGCAGCTTGTGCTGCTGCTTTAGTATAAACATCTTCTTCAATGCTATTCACCAGACCTGCGTCGAGTGCTTTTTCGCTATTGAATTTTTGCGCAGTCAGCAATAATTCGGCCGCTTTATGATAACCCGCTTGCTGAATCAACAGCTTGCTTGAAGCACCTTCAGGCGATAAACCCAGACTGACGAATGGAATCTGGAACAGGGCAGTATTGTCACTATAGACCAGATCACAATGTAATAAGATCGTCACGCCAATGCCGATTGCAACACCACGCACGGCTGCAATCAATGGCTTGGAAAATTTTGCAGCAGATTTCAGTAAAACAAACGGTGGGCCTTCAGCGGCGGGTGCCTGACCTTTCTTCGCAGCAGATTTCATAAAATCCTGCATATCATTGCCCGCACTAAAGTCTGCATCCTGACCACGTAAAACGACCACACGAACTTCAGGCGCCTGATCTGCTTCATCTAAAGCTTTCGCAATCCAGAGATAAAGTTCGCTATATAACGCATTTTTCGCTTCCGGACGATTGATGGCTAAAGTGAGTACACCATGTTCTAAATTCGCATTCAAATGCTCATGAGGTTGTTGAATACAGCTCAGTGTCATCGTACTATCCTTGCTTTAAAACTTAATTTGATTTTATGGGAATGATTATGTCGCATATTTATTGGGACAGCACAACTCATGAGTCATAAAAAACTGATCCCTTATGAACTATACATTTGATTATCTGGTTTTCATTGGCCGCTTTCAGCCTTTTCATCTGGCACACATGCAAACGATTAACATTGCCCTGCAGCACAGTCAGAATGTGATTTTAGCGCTTGGTTCTGCACAAAATGAACGCAATATCAAGAATCCATTTTTGGCTTCGGAGCGTGAAGCCATGATCCTGTCAAATTTCAGTCCAGAAGATCGGGCGCGGATCAAATTTGTAGAAGTTATTGATGTTTATAATGATGAAAAATGGCAAAAACTGGTGAAATCGCTGGTGAATCAGGTCATTGAGCCGGATGCCAAAGTCGGGCTGATTGGACACTTTAAAGATGATTCTTCTTATTATTTAAAGTTTTTTCCAGAATGGGAAATGGTCGAACTTGACAGCCTTGAAGATGCCTTATCCGCCACGCCGATGCGTGAAGCTTATTATCGTGGCGAAATTCAACGGGATAAATTTCCACAAGGCACGATTGATTTTCTAGAGAATTTCCAAAAAACCACGACCTATCAGAAACTCAGTGAAAAATTTTCCCAGAATGATAAAACCAATCTGGTTTAAAAGTATCAGGTTGTTATGGGCTGATTCATGGCAGTTTGAGCATGCTGTTTCAAACATTCCCCAAGGATTTCTAGAGCAGGAGACTGTTCTTTCCAGTGATGCCAATATAAGGGCACTTCAATTCGCATCTCACTTGAAAGTTCAAGCAGTCGACCTGACTCCAGCAAATCTCTGGTTTGATAGTCCGGTAGCCAGCCATAGCCTAGACCCATGACAATCGCATCAAAAAATGCATGGGTTGATGGAATAAAAAAGTGAGGATATTGTGCTAGATTCAGGCCAAATTCGTGCTGAATAAACTGGGTATGTAGCTGGTCTTTTTCATTAAAAATAATGGCAGGGGCAAGGCGTAGCGCATCCCGATGTACCCCTTGATGAAACCAGTTTCGGGAAAATTCAGGCGTAGCAACGAGACGGTATTGCATCTGTCCGATCAATTCCGCCCGACAACCTTTCATTGCCTTGCTCTCTGTACTCAAACAGGCATTGACGAGACCAGCTTCTAACAGATGATGAGTCTGAGATTGATCATCTACCTGAAAATGCAACACAATTTTATGCTGGATTAGTTGGGCGTGTAAGGTTGGTAACAGCCAGGTCGCGAGCGAATCAGCATTGGTGGCAATATTTAGACAATAGAAGCCTTCCTGTTGTAGCTGTCCACCCAGATCCTGCATCAAATTCTGTTCTAGCAAACGTTGATGCTGTAAATAATGCAATAAAGTTTGCCCGGATTGGGTCACGCGGCAAGGCCGATCTCTCACCAAAAGCAATTGTCCCAATTTTTTTTCCAGACTTTGAACACGAAGGGTCACTGCCGAAGCAGTAATATTTAGCTGCTCGGCAGCCAGATCGAAACTTCCCGTTTTTGCAACTGCATAAAAAGCATCACATTGTTTCGCATTCAGCATTTCTATTATCTAAAAATAATTTAGTTAAATTGATATTAACTTAGTTTTAATTAATCGCACTCATTTTGTTGAATAATTCATTTATTCGAAAAAGGGGAATGTGATGTTCAGTTATATGATGAGTGGTTTTGCTGTGGGAATGAGCCTGATTGTCAGTATCGGTGCACAGAATGCTTTTGTATTAAAACAAGGTTTAAAACAGCAGCATGTGTTCTGGGTCTGTGTGATTTGTGCCTTGTCTGATTCCATTTTAATTCTGCTTGGCGTACTGGGCTTTGCGCGCGTTATTGAACATTATCCGGATATTGTTATATTTTCTAAATATATTGGCGCAGGATTCCTGTTTTATTATGGTTTGCACCATGCGATCAGCGCATTTAAATCAACAGAGGTTTTGGCACCAAGTGATCAGCTAACAGAGCATTTTCTACAAGTACTGATGATCTGCTTGGCTTTTACCTGGCTGAATCCGCATGTTTACTTAGACACAGTCATATTGATTGGATCAATTTCAACTCAATACGCCTTAGGAAAATGGTGGTTTGCTTTAGGCGCTGTCTGTGCTTCCTGGTTTTTCTTCTTTAGTTTGGGATATGGGGCAAAGATACTGACGCCTTGGTTCCAACATCCAAAAGCATGGAAAATACTGGATGCTATTATTGCCTGTACCATGTGGGGCGTCGCAGTGTCATTAATTCTCAGTATTTGATTCAGGCTACGAAAGCTGATAGATCGGTTAAGAGTTGTCTAAGCGTGTCATTTTAGATAGTGATCGTGAATAGGCACCGTAGAAAACAACTCTTTTCAGTGCTGCAAGCACATGGATATTTCCAATATAAATTGAACTTAAAATAAAGGATCTGGTTTGTATAAAAAATTTATAAAATCAAAATTTTATAAGAGGAAACCAGTCTCCTGCTAGGCTAGCAGGGCCACTTATTAGAGAAAAATCAAAGCAAGTATTTTGTCCGTTAGTCATGAATGATTTTACAAAAACTTCAATAAACTGGTATAAAAATAACGAAAACCTGTTCGCTCAAAAACAAGAAAGTTTAGTTTCAGATTAAGCGGTGTACTTAAATCCGATCAATAAGAAATTAAACAAGGTGGATTTAAAATTGAAAACAATAATAAAAACTGGGCTCCTTAGCCTAGCGATCTGTTTAGCTTTGACCAGTCAGTCTTTTGCAAGATCATGGACCTTAACTCCCAAAAGTGATGTCGGTTTTGAGATTAAGTCGATGGGTCTTACTGTAGTTAAAGCCAAGTTCAATCAGGTTCAATCCACGATGCAGTTTGACGTTAAAGCACCGCAAAATGCCTCAACTCATCTGGTCATGGATGTGGAAAGTTTAAGCTTTAGTAAGCCGCTATTTAAACATATGATTTTGGGCGAAGACCTGTTTTATGTAGAAAAATATAAGACTGTAATTTTTAAAAGTATCCAGTTTAAAGACTTGGGCAATGGCAAATACAATGTTTTAGGTCATTTAACCCTGCGTGGTGTGACCAAGCCTGTGATTTTTGAAACAACCTTTAAACCCAGTATGTCGAATGCCAACCTGCTTGATGTTCAGGCATCTGCCGTGATTAACCGTAGGGATTTTGGTATGAAAAAAGGAATTGCCGGCGTAGGGGATAAAGTGAATCTTCATCTATCAGGACAGTGTGAAATGAACTAGGGGAAATATAAAATACTTGATGATATGAAAGTTATTGTAAAAAAAGCCCGAATGGTTCGAGCTTCTATTTATACACAAGCATGCAATTAAGCAGCTTGCAAAGCTTTTAGATCTTCCAGAACTTGTTCTGCATGACCTGCTGCTTTGACCTTACGGTATTCTTTGACCAGTTGGCCATTATGGAAAATAAAAGTTGAACGCTCAATGCCCATTACTTGTTTGCCATACATGTTCTTTTCTTTAATCACATCAAAGTGATTGCACAACACTTCTTCTTTATCGCTGATCAGATTGATACTCAAATTTTGCTTTTCAGTAAAGTTCTGATGCGCTTTTACCGAATCACGTGATACGCCAAGAATTGTGGTGTTTAAAGCATCGAACTGATCTTTTAAACAGGAAAAGCCAACTGCCTGAGTCGTACAGCCTGGCGTAGAATCTTTAGGATAAAAATAAATCACCAGCCATTCTGTATTCAACTGGGTTAAATTGATTTCGCCTGTCGTCGCAGGAAAATTCTGGTCAAGCAAACTCATTTCAGACATAAAAACTCCTGTTTTCTTTAAATTTTTTCAAAAAAATAAGCCACATTATAGTGGCTTATTTTATCAAAGAATAATCAGATCTTATTTCTTTGGTGCCGCTTGAGCTGATTTCATTGCTTCTTCAGTCAAAGTTTTCAGTTTGCCTGTTAACTGTGGACCAAAGCATGCTTGAAGATCTTTATTCTGCTTCTGTACAAAAGCTAAAGTGCCTGGGCTTTTCTTCTGGTTAATAGTGCTTTGAATTTCCCATTTTTGTGCATTGGTTAATTTGCCATCTGCTTCAATAGCACAACCACAATATTTGCTGACTTCAGCAGATGTCAATTTTTTGCTTTTGCCAGTTTCATTTTTACAAACATTGATCAATGCAGATTTTACATTGGTGCTTTTATAAGCTTGTTGTAATTTGTCATCAGCCGCTTGAGCCGTAGTGGTGAACATAGCAGCAGCTGAAACAATTGCTGAAAGCACGATGCTTGATTTTAAATTCTTCATAAACTCTACCTTGTTATTACGGTATATAACGTGTCGGGTCTTCAACACCTGCGTCCGCAAAACCCTGTTTACGTAAACGACAACTGTCGCATTTGCCACAGGCACGTCCTTGGTCATCTGCTTGATAGCATGACACCGTTTGACTGTAGTCTACGCCATGTTCAATACCTAAGCGAATGATATTTGCTTTGGATAAATGTAACAAAGGTGTTTCAAATTTGAGCGCCTGACCCTCTACGCCAACCTTGGTTGCAAGGCGTGCCATGTTGGCAAATGCCTCGATAAATTCCGGACGGCAATCCGGATAACCGGAGTAATCAACCGCATTAATTCCGATGACAATCGCTTCAGCTTCGAACACTTCAGCTGCTGCTAAGGCGTAAGACAAGAAGATAGTATTACGTGCCGGAACATAGGTAATCGGAATGCCAGCCTGTTCATGGTCGGGCACCTCAATACTATGATCGGTAAGGGCTGAGCCACCCAGATTACCCAGATCAATATTGATCACTCGATGTTCCACACCCGCACGTTGCGTTAAAGCTTTTGCTGCATCCAGCTCGGTCGTTGAACGCTGACCATATCGAAAACTGAGTGCGATACATTCATAGCGTGCCTGTGCCCAAGCCAGACATGTTGTTGAGTCTAATCCGCCAGATAACAGGACAATGGCACGAGGGCGCATAAGCTGATTCTCCAAAAAAAATACTTTACAAAAAATTAACGACCAGTTTCATCATTCCATAACAACTTGTGTAGCTGTAACTGGAAACGAACAGGGAGATGGTCTTCTAAAATCCACTGAGCCAAATCACTTGCCAGTGGTGGTAAACGAACCGCACCTTTTTCAACCGCAAATGCAGGCGAAAACCACACTGTACTCACTTTGTCTTGAAGTTGGTACTGTTCAAGCTGCTGTTTTGACCATTCATAATCTTCACGATTGCATATCACAAACTTGATTTGATCATGTGCATTTAAATGATCAAGATTAGAAAGCAAATTTCGTGCAACTTCACCTGAAGTTGGCGTTTTTAAATCTAAAACTTTGGAAACACGTGAATCCACTTTGGACACATCTAAAGCCCCACTGGTTTCAAGTGAAACCTGACATCCTAAATCTGCCAGTCGCTGCATCAAAGGCAGGGCATTCGGTTGTGCCAGTGGTTCACCGCCGGTCACACAGACATAAGGGGTTTTAAAATCAAGCGTGGTCTGGATAATATCGTCCAGAGACTGACGCTCACCGCCTTCAAAGGAATAGGTGGTATCACAATAGCTACAACGTAATGGGCAACCGGTTAAACGGATAAATACTGTTGGCAGTCCTGCGGCATTGGCTTCACCTTGCAATGAATAGAAAATCTCCGTAATGCGTAAACCCGCAGACGGATCAGAGACAGGAATTGCGGAAGATCGAAGCGTATTCATAACAAAACTAACCAATGAGAAATAAATAACCGGGTATAAAAATAAAAATCCCTACGATTATTACTAATCGTAGAGACGAGGAGCGGTTGAAGCTCCGAGGAACACAAAGGTGTCCTCTAAGTTAAGACATCTTAGTCTTCACGTAATAGATCGTTCAGACTTGTTTTAGAACGAGTTTGTGCGTCTACCTTTTTCACGATGATGGCAGCATACAGGCTGTAAGTACCACATTTAGATGGAAGGCTACCAGCAACAACAACTGAACCTGCTGGTACACGGCCGTAGTGGATTTCGCCAGTGGCACGGTCATAAATCTTGGTTGATTGACCAATGAATACGCCCATTGAAATCACAGAACCTTCTTCAACGATTACGCCTTCAACGATTTCAGAACGTGCACCGATAAAGCAGTTATCTTCAATAATGGTTGGATTCGCCTGAAGCGGTTCAAGCACACCACCAATACCTACACCACCTGACAAGTGAACATTTTTACCAATTTGCGCACATGAACCTACAGTGGCCCAAGTATCAACCATCGTGCCTTCATCTACATAAGCACCGATGTTGACATAAGAAGGCATCAAGATCACGCCTTTGGCCTGGAAAGAACCTTTACGTGCGACAGCAGGTGGTACGACACGTACACCAGCAGCCTTGAATTGTTCTTCAGTCCAACCAGAGAATTTCGTCTCTACTTTGTCATAGAAACGAAGATCACAAGCTTCCATTGGTTTGTTGTCGTTTAATTTAAATGATAACAATACCGCTTTTTTAATCCATTGATGAACAACCCATTCACCATCGATTTTTTCAGCAACACGTAAAGTACCATTGTCTAGACCAGCAATTACTTCCTCAACTGCTTGACGGATTTCAGCAGAGCAATCTGCAGCTGTGAAATTCGCACGGTCTTCAAACGCTTGTTCAATGATTGTTGAAAGCTGCGACATGATCTTCCTTCCAGAAAAAAATTTTCTAGATTTTACACTATATTGCAGGAAAAATAGTTGAAAGCACTAAAAATAGATGAAAAATAACCAGAAGTGTAGAAAGCGTGAAATTATTAAAGTGATAAGTGTACTTTTTCATTATGTTGAAATGTAGGAGAAGTGTTAGAAAAGACTTGGTTCTCAACAAGAAAAATTAATTTGTATCAAAAAATAACAAAAGATGAGCAAAATGTGAATAAAAAATATTTTTTAAGTCCTTTATATTGAGCCTATCACGAATAACTAATGATCAAAATAAGTTCTTTTGAGGAGAGAAATAATGAAATTTTTACATAATATTTTAGCAGTATCAGTCTTAGCTCTAGCAGCGGGTTCTGCGATGGCTGCTGATGAAACAATCGTAACAGATGAAGGCGTTGCTGAATTCTCTTTCTTTAAACCAGCTTCTGTTCGTGCTGAAGTCGGTACTACCGGTTATGGTGGTGCAATTTCCTGGAGTGCTAACCCATATGTAGGTGTCACTTTAGGTTATAACGGCGGTGATATCTCTTGGTCTGATGATATTGAAGTAGATGATGTTAACTACGATGTCGATATGGATAATAACCTAACTTACTTAAATGCAGAGATTCGTCCTTGGGCGAACTGGTTCTACGTAGCAGCAGGTGTGGGCTATCTTGATCAACAATATGGTTTATTGGCTAGAAATGACGGTGGAACTATCGAAATTAATGGTGAAGATACTGGTTTAGAACGCTTAGGTTATGATTTAGATTATAGTAATAAAATCGCTCCCTACTTGGGGATTGGTTTTTCACCAGCGATTACTAATCGTTGGGGAGTATTTGGTGAATTAGGTGCTTATTATGCAGGTAATCCATCAGTAACTAATGTAAATTATTATGGTGGTACAGTAGCTGATGCTGCCTTAGTTGCCGAGCACATCGACGAAGTACGTAATGATAGTAAATACGAATGGCTACCAGTAGCGAAACTGGGAGTAAGCTTCCGCTTTTAACATTTAATCTCATAAAAAAACGGGCTTCGGCTCGTTTTTTGTTTTTTTAGAACAATTTTAAAAGTGATAACCCAGTTTCAAACCTAGGATCCAGGCACTGTTATCAGAAACTGCGGATAAACCTGCAATCTGTGGCGTAATAGGTGCGGATGAGGAAATTTCAGGTTTTTGAAACGTTAAATAATATAGTCCTGTAGCAATATCCCAAGTTTCTTGAATCTTATAAAGATGACCTAATCCGATGCCCCAATAGCCATCACTCGGATTCAGGGTTGAAGCCGGATTTCCTGTACCAGAATCCCATAAAAGTTCGATAGAATTTATGCCAAAAGTTGGCCATTGATGAGCAAGTCCGATTTTTCCAGACCATTGATCCTTACGATAATCAATCATTCTAAAAGATTTTACTTCAGGGAACTGTAAGGCCGCATAGTCAATTACAGCGCCAAATTTAGGCGGCTGGATCACGAAATTTTGCCAGTTTGACCAACGCAGCGTGCCATAGAGCGCATTTTGATCAGTTAAAGCTGTCTGAAAATCCAAGTTCACAGACTGTGGAGTTTGAATTTCTGTATAAGGTGCTGGATTTGTACCTACAATAATGGATTCAGTGGTTTTATTGTGATGAGTAATTGCAGAACGATAGGTCAGTGCGGTTCTAAAAAAATATTCAGGAATCTGATAACTGATTCCTGCAAGCCAGCCCCAAGCGGGATCTCGTTCAAATGTGGCTCGATAACCATTGAATATATAAAATGTCTGCCCGGATAAATATAAATTTCCCTCTAAGCTTTGATAACTTAGCCCTGTATAAAAATTCCAGTTATCGTTTGGTTGAAAGCCAATTAATGAGGTCAAATTATGGCTCTCAAACTGAATAGTAGCAGCCTCAATTGGAAGCGCTGCACCTGCAAAAACAGGATCATAATGATAAGCGATATCTATAGAATAAGGCTGATCGTAAATCAGTCCCCACGACACTTGAGGATTCAACTGGAATTTTAATGCGGCATTGGAAACCCATTGGTTATGGGTAAGATTTCCTGTAGAAAAATCGGTGATGCCTAATTGTTGCAGCTCTTCGGTATGTTGTACCTGACCGCTGATATCAGGGCGAACCCAGGCCAATGAAACTTCAGCATAATGATTTTTTTCAAAAAACGATTGAATGCTTTGGTTAGATTGTTCAAACGCTGCTGCATAACCTGACCCGGAGAAAAACAAGCCCATGGAGAAAAGAGCAAATTTATGATTGATCATCTTGGTATAATTGAATTTATTATGCACGTGATTATGCTTGATATTTATATTCTTTATCCACTCAAAAAATAAAAAAGAGGCCATGTAGCCTCTTTGATTAAAAACTTAAAATAGTGCACTTTATTCGTCTGGATAAGCCACTTTTTTCAGTGCCTTAATATCTGCGTCTGGGGAACAGAGTGAAATAAACTCGTAGCCATAACCTCGCAGTAAATGACCTTTACGCACTGCAATCCAAGTGGTATTTATGCCGAAAATATCGGTTTCAATCTGCTTTAAACGGTAATCACGCTCCGGGTCATAGGCCACATCGTTGACAATGCCGACGCCCATATTCATTTCTACATAGGTCTTGATGACATCGGCATCAAGCGCGGACATCACAATATCTACATCAAAACCAGCTTCTTCAAAGGCGGTATCAATCTTGGAGCGACCGGTAAGACCACCGTGATAGGTAATAATCGGGTAGTGCGCCAGATCTTCGATGAGCACGTGTTCCTTACTTGCCAGTGGATGATTCTGCGGGGTAATAATACTATGCTGCCAGTTATAATAAGGCACGCTGGCCAAATTATCTTCAGTGGTGAGTGCTTCGGTCGCAATACCGATATCGGCTTGACCTTGAAGTAACATTTCCGTAATTTCAACCGGGCTGGCCTGTTGCAAAATTAGATGAACTTTAGGGAATTCTTTTTTGAATTGGCTGACAATCGGTGGCAACACATAACGCGCCTGGGTATGCGTTGTGGCAACGGTCAATGTACCTTCATCGACTTTATTGAAATCATCGGCCAGACGTTTGATATTGTCGGCATCGACCAGCATGCGTTCTACAATGCCTAAAAGTGCCTGGCCCGGTTCGGTTAAGCCCAGTAGACGTTTACCTTTGCGAATAAACAGCTGCACCCCCAGTTCATCTTCCAGATCTTTAATATGCTTACTTACCCCGGACTGTGAAGTATAAAGCGCAGCAGAAGCTTCAGTTAAATTAAAGTTTTGTCTAACCGTTTCTCGTATAATTCTTAATTGTTGGAAATTCATAATTCTCTTACCCTAGAAGAGGATGGGGCATTTTAAAGCCCCATCTTTTGGTCTTAAGCGACCTGGTTTTCAAATAAATGCAAATTCACCGCACTTAACCAAACAGTTTGATTTGGGCGGAATTGATGCGCTCTCGCTTCATCAGGCGTCAGTAAAATTTCAATCAGATTGCCTTGACGGTCATTTAGCTCAGCAACTACTTTACCCGCGATCCATAATTCACGAATGAAGGTCGCCTGAATGGCATTGTCGTGTGGCTGTGCATGGATGCGTAGTTCATCTGGACGTGCGAATAAAATCACTTCACCTTGAGCGGCATTTTTTGCACCCTCGAATTGAATACGGTCTTCACCGAGCTGGATGATGCCTGCATTGTTTTGACCTTCAAAACGATTCGCCTGACCTAAGAAGTCGAATACAAATGGGGTTTTCGGTGTTTCATAGACTTCACGTGGTGAACCAATTTGTTCAACATTGCCCTTGTTCATCACTACGATCTGATCTGCAACTTCAAGTGCTTCTTCCTGATCGTGGGTTACGAAGATCGAGGTGATATGCAGTTCGTCATGCAGGGTACGTAACCAGCGACGCAGTTCTTTACGCACTTTGGCATCCAGTGCGCCAAAAGGTTCATCCAGTAATAATACACGCGGTTCAACGGCCAGGGCACGTGCCAGCGCAATACGTTGACGCTGACCACCAGAGAGTTGAGCTGGATATCGATCCGCCAGGAAACCAAGTTGAACCAAGTCAAGTAAACGCGTCACACGTTTTTTAATTTCCGCTTCCGATGGACGGGTTTTACGTGGACGAACACGCAGACCAAAAGCAATATTGTCGAATACGGTCATATGACGGAACAGGGCATAGTGCTGGAATACAAAGCCAACTTCACGTTCACGTACATGCATATTGGTGGCATCTTCACCCTCAAGGATTACCTGACCGCCATCTGCCGATTCCAGACCTGCAATAATACGCAGTAATGTAGTTTTACCACAGCCTGATGGGCCCAATAATGCCACCAGTTGACCATCCGGGAAATCCAGCGAAATGTTTTTCAGTGCATGGAATGCACCAAAGTGTTTTTCAATATTTTGTACTTGAATACTCATGTGGGCATTCCTTAAGAAACTGTTGAATCTTCATTACGTTTGTCTTGTTTTTCCTGGCGCAGTTCCACCCATGTTTTTAAAATCAGGGTTACAATTGCGAGGAGAGCCAGAAGCGAAGACACGGCAAACGCAGCACTAAAGGTATATTCGTTATAAAGAATTTCGACGTGTAGCGGCAAGGTATTGGTTTCACCACGGATATGGCCAGAAACCACCGACACCGCACCAAATTCACCCATGGCTCGCGCATTACACAGAATCACGCCATAAATCAGACCCCATTTGATATTGGGCAGGGTCACTTTCCAGAAAGTCTGCCAGCCAGATGCACCGAGTACAATCGCAGCTTCTTCTTCTTCGGTTCCTTGTGCTTCCATTAACGGAATTAGCTCACGCGCAACAAAAGGTACCGTAATAAAGATAGTCGCTAGGACAATCGCAGGCACTGCATAAAGGATCTTGATATCGTGATCCATCAGCCAAGAACCCATCCAGCCTTGGGTACCGAAAATCAGCACCAGCATCATACCCGCGATTACAGGTGAAACCGAGAAGGGGAGATCAATAATGGTGGTCAGGAATGATTTACCGGGAAAGTTAAACTTCGCCACAGACCAGGCTGCCGCAACACCAAATACGACGTTAAGCGGTACTGCGATTGCAGCCGTCAGCAAGGTAAGTTTCACAGCTGACAAGGTATCCGGATGCACCAGCGCTTGGGTATAAACGCCAACCCCTTGTTTAAAGGCTTCAACAAAAACCAGAATCAAGGGCAGAATCAGGCAGCTTAAAAAGAAGATTAAGGCAATAGTGAGCAGCGTATAACGTACCCAAGTTGGCTCGCGGGTTGCATCACGGGATTGCAACTTTTCAGCCAGCGCATTGCTGTTGGTATTTAAACTCATCGCGCAGTTCTCCCGGTACGACGGCTAGCCCATGCCTGTAATAAGTTAATCAGGAATAGCATCACGAAGGAAATCAGTAGCATGACGACAGCAATCGTGGTTGCACCGGCATAGTCATATTCTTCTAGGCGAGAAATAATCATTAGCGGTGCAATTTCCGTTTCAAAAGGCTGGTTACCGGCGATAAAGATGACTGAACCATATTCACCGACACCACGGGCAAAGGCCAAAGCAAAACCAGTGATCAGTGCAGGCAGCAGAATTGGAAAAATCACTTTGGTCACGATCTGAAAACGGTTGGCACCCAGTGCAGAAGCCGCTTCTTCCAGTTCAGTTTCCAGATCACTCAGTACCGGTTGGACGGTACGCACCACAAAAGGCAGGCCAATAAAGATCAATGCCAGTGTAATACCAATCGGGGTATAAGCGACTTGAATGCCAATCGGTTCTAAATATTGACCAATCCAGCCGGTCGGTGCATATAAAGAGGTCAGGGCAATACCCGCAACCGCAGTGGGCAAGGCAAAAGGCAAATCTACCAGGGCATCGACAATACGTTTGCCCGGAAAGCTGTAACGTACCAGACACCACGCCAGTAACAGGCCAAATACTACATTGACCAGTGCAGCGACAATGGCTGCGGTGAAGCTTAACTGCAATGATTTCAAGATACGTTCAGAGCTCAGGATTTCCCATAAGCCATCCCAACCAATGCCCAGTGATTTAATAAAAACAGCTGACAGCGGGATCAAAACGATTAATGACAAATACGCTAGGGTAAAGCCTAGAGAAAGACCAAATCCTGGCAGCACTCGGGATCGCTGCGACATGATTACTCCTCAAAAGAGAGAATGCTGATTAAAAATAACCAGCGAAATTAGAAAATAAATTTGGCACAAGCATAGTTTGCAGCGACTAAAATGCAAATTTAAAATAATACTTGCTCTCATCAAATTTGCTGATATGGCGCATAGGGTTTTCTGAAATCAGATATTGTTCAATTTCAGGAAAAGGGCCAAAACCAGAAGCGACATTGACATGACCGACTGCGCCCAGATTGATCGGTTTGATTTTCCAAGCTTGGGCCAGTATGTGCGCATCTTCAAAACTTAACCAGGGATCATTTTCACTGATCAATAACGTGGTGGACACCTGAAGCTTGAGCTGTTGAAAATAGGTGCTGTAGTCAGTCTGACTGTCGCGCGCAAAACCATTTTCCCCAAACCGTACCGGATTAGCCGGTGCCACCAATACCAGATTTTTTACTTTTGCATTGAGTTCCGGATGTCGGGCAAGGGCCGCAATACTGGTCAGACAGCCAAAGCTGTGCGCGACAATCTGAACCTCTGCTGGAATGGCTTGCAGAGTTTTGACAAATTCTGCCACCCAGACATCCAGTACCGGATGATTCCAGTCCTTTTGCTGCACACGGGAGCATCGCATCAGCCGGTGCTGTAAGCAGGTTTGCCAGTGGTTATATTCACTGCCACCTACACCGGGAACGATAAGCGTATGAATCATGTCGATGCTCCTGTATCAATCAGCCTGGAGGATTATTTCGCGCTGTTGGCTTTAACGATCTGGTCAAATACACCACCATTTTCAAAGTGGGCTTTTTGTACCTTGCTCCAGCCGCCAAATTCCTGATCAATCGTCACCAGTTTGAGTGGTTTGAACACATGATTATATTTCTTTAAAGCTACTTCACTGCGTGGACGATAATAATGTTTGCCTGCCAAGTCTTGACCCAGTGGCGAGTACAGGAAGTTTAAATAACCTTGAGCCAGATGCTTATTGCCTTTTCTCGCTGCATTTTTTTCTACAATCGCCACTGGCGGTTCAGCCAGAATAGACAGACTTGGCGTGATAATTTCAAACTTACCTGGTTGCTCACGAATCGCTAAGTACGCTTCATTTTCCCAGGCCAGCAAGACATCACCGATCCCACGCTCGGCAAAGGTGGTAGTTGCACCACGCGCACCTGAATCCAGGACTTTGGTGTTTTTATAAATTTGGCGAACAAATTCTTGTGCAGTCGTGTCATTGCCACCGGCCTGATGTTTGGCCCATGCCCATGCCGCCAGATAGTTCCAGCGCGCGCCACCTGATGTTTTCGGATTCGGGGTAATGATTGCTACGCCCGGTTTGACCAGATCGCCCCAGTCTTTAATCCCTTTCGGATTGCCTTTACGCACCAGGAACACGATGGTTGAAGTATAAGGCGTCGAGTTTTGCGGCAATTTCTTTTGCCAGTCCGCAGGTAACAGTTTAGCTTTTTCTGCCAGCACATCAATATCGGCAGCCAATGCTAACGTTACGATATCTGCATCCAGACCATCAATCACGGCACGTGCCTGTTTGCCTGAACCGCCATGCGATTGCTTGAAATTGATTTTTTGACCGGTACGGCTTTCCCAATATTTGCCAAAATTCTTATTTACATCTTCATAGAGTTCACGGGTCGGATCATAGGATACATTGAGAAAATCACGTGCTGCTGCACCAAATGAGGTTGCCGAGATAACAGCTGCTAAAACCCCAAGTTTTAATGTGTTTGAAATGCTCATCTGGACTGAATCTCTGATATGTTCTGTAACATAAGCGCAGAATAAACGTATTCTTTATGCATAAAAAATAATTAAAAATGAATTTTATATGAAAAAAAGAGATAAATAAGCTCTTAAGTGTTTGAAATAAGAATGGCCTTATGAATAAAGGCCATAATGAACTGCATTTAAAGTATTATTTTGCGTGATTGGCTTTGACAATCTGATCAAACACACCGCCATTGTCAAAATGCTGTTTCTTAACCTTGGTCCAGCCACCAAATTCTTTATCAATGGTGACCAGTTTTAAGGACTTGAATACGGTACTGTATTGCTTTAATACATTCGCATTACGTGGACGGTAAAAGTTTTTCGCCGCCACAGTCTGTCCAGCAGGTGAATAGAGGTAATTTAAATAGGCTTTGGCCAGATGTTCATTACCATCTTTCTTGGCATTTTTTTCTACGATTGCCACGGGTGGTTCAGCCAGAATAGACAGAGAAGGAGTAATGATTTCAAATTTTCCCGGCTGTTCGCGGACGGCCAAATGTGCTTCATTTTCCCAAGCCAGTAATACATCCCCAATCCCGCGTTCAGCGAAAGTCGTGGTAGCACCACGTGCACCCGAATCCAGTACTTTGGTTTGTTTGTAGATTTGACGGACAAAGTCTTGTGCTTTGGCATCATTGCCACCTTTCTGGTGTTTGGCCCACGCCCAGGCAGCCAGATAATTCCAGCGTGCACCACCTGAAGTTTTTGGGTTCGGGGTAATAATGTCTACGCCTGGTTTAACCAGATCTCCCCAGTCTTTGATTCCTTTTGGATTGCCTTTACGTACAAGAAAAACGATGGTTGAAGTATAGGGTGTCGAATTCTACGGGAATTTCTTTTGCCAGTCTTTAGGCAGCAAACCACGTTCTGCAATTTCATCAATATCTGCTGCCAGTGCCAGTGTTACAACATCGGCATCCAGTCCGTCAATCACGGCACGTGCCTGTTTGCCTGAACCGCCATGCGACTGTTTATAATTGACTTCCTGACCAGTGGTTTTTTTCCAGTAAGCACTGAATTCTTTATTAAAGTTGTCGTACAATTCGCGAGTCGGGTCATAAGACACGTTCAGGAAATCTTTTGCTGAAACGCTTAAGGCGCTTGCTGAAAGTAGCGCTGCCAGTACCCCAATTTTTAATTTACGCGTGTTCATTTTTTGCCTCAAGTTTTTTAGCTTTTGTTAGATGAGGCAAGAATAGCTTGAGATTTTTTGCATAAAAAATAATTAAAAAAGAATTGGATGTGAGTAAAAAAGATATATAGGTGAAGCCTGAATCTGACTGCTCAATTTTTCATTTTAGAGGCTGCAAAATATGCTGTATTTAAAAAATGCCCAACAGGTCAGCCAGATAGATGTGCTGGATCGTGGCTTTCATTATGGTGATGGCTGTTTTACCACGGCCCGGATTCGGCATAACCGGATTGAATTATATGATCGTCATTTGACACGTTTGCAAATCAGCAATCAGAAATTAAGCCTAAATGCCAATCTTGATCTGATCACGGAAAGTTTACAGCTTCTCGGGGAATCAGAGGGTAAGCTGAACGGGACATTAAAGATTGTGCTCAGTCGTGGAGTGGGTCAGCGCGGTTATAGCCTGCCGGATCATCCCGCAGATCTCTGGCTGTTTTATTATCCTCAAGACATACAGGATTTTAAGTTTGAACAGATTCAAAGTGGCGTATTGCAGCAGGCAGTGGGATTGACTATGCCCAGTCTGGTTGGACTGAAAACCCTGAACCGCCTGGAGCAGGTTTTACTGAAACAGGAAGCAGATCAACGCGGCTGGCCTGAGGCAATAGTGACAGATGTACAAGGTGGCATTGTCGAAGGGGTGAGCAGTAATTGTTTCATTCTTATAAAGAATACATGGATTACGCCAGAACTCCGTTATAATGGCGTCTTCGGTGTCATGCGTGCAGAAATTCTACAACGTATGCAAGATCAGGGTATTGTCTATGAGCAACGATATATCGGTATGGATGAAATTTCCCATATTCGGAGTCTGTTTTTCTGCAATGCACTCAGCCCGATGAAAATTGTCACACAATTTGAGCAGCGCGCCTTGGATGGCAATGCTTGTATTGAACTTTTTAACCGTCTTCGATTAAACCAGATGTCTTAATATGTCAGCTTCCAAACCTAAAGCCAAAAAGAAAAATAAAGCGAGATTCTCCTCATCTTTCAAAGGAATTGCCTTAGTCCTGATTGGTATTGCTTTGATCTTGGCGTTAATCCTGAAAAGCAGTTTGTGGAAGGATTATCCTGTAGAAGGAAAAAAACAGCTGCTCGCGATTGAATCTGGTCAAACCTATTCCGGTTTTATTGATCGTCTGGCCACAGAAGGTCAGGTGAGTTTCCCGATTATTCTCAAGCTGTATCAGCGCATCATGATTCATGACACCATGAAAGCGGGTGTGTATGAAGTGCGTCAGGGCATGAGCATCCGTCAAGTCTTGGAAATGATTTCCGATGCAGATAATGCACAGATGAGCCGGATTCTGGTAATTGAGGGAACGACCTTTGAGCAACTGATTGATGCCCTGAAGAAAAATGATCTGGTCACCAAAGAAGTACTGCATCTGCCTACCGCGCAACTACTCAAAGAATTGAATATTCCATTTTCACATCCTGAAGGACTGTTTGCACCGGATACTTACTTCTTTGCCAAAGGTGAAACTGACCGTAAAATTCTGACCAATCTGTATCAGCGTCAGATGAAAGCGCTGGATGAAGCGTGGGCGAAACGTGCGACTGATCTGCCGTATCAGAATAAATATGACGCGCTGATCATGGCATCGATTGTTGAAAAAGAAACCAGTGTGGATCGTGAATTGGAACAGGTTTCTGGGGTATTTGTACGCCGTTTAAAAATTGGCATGCGTTTACAGACCGATCCAACGGTGATTTACGGAATGGGTGATAGCTATAACGGCAATATTACCCGCAAGGATTTACGCACACCGACGCCGTATAACACCTATACCATTTCAGGTTTGCCGCCAACGCCAATTGCCTTGCCAAGCAAGAAAGCCATTGAAGCAGCCATGCACCCGGATAATTCTGACAACCTATATTTTGTCGCTACCGGTAATGGTGGACATAAGTTCACGAGCAATCTGAATGACCACAATAAAGCCGTACAGGAATATCTGACGATTTTACGCTCGAAAAATAAGGAATGAGTATGTTTATTAGCTTTGAAGGCACAGAAGGTGTAGGTAAAACCACGCTCATTCGTTCGATCTATGAAGATTTCATCGCACAGGGTAAAGATGTTATTTTGACTCGTGAACCGGGTGGAACCCCAATGGCTGAGCAGATTCGCTCACTGTTGCTGGCTGTGAACCATGAAGAAGCCATGGCGCATGATACCGAGCTGTTATTGATGTATGCGGCGCGTGCCCAGCATCTGGCACAAGTGATTCTGCCCGCATTAGCAGCCGGGAAAATTGTCCTGTGTGACCGTTTTAGCGATGCCAGCTTTGCCTATCAATGTGCAGGTCGGGGTCTGAGCGAAACCAAGTTGCAATTACTCAATGACCACTTTGTCGCACGTATGCCGGACATTACTTTCTGGTTGGAAGCGCCTATTGAACTGGGGATGAACCGAGCACGTGAACGCGGTGCACTGGATCGCTTTGAACAGGAGAAAGTCACTTTCTTTGAGAAAGTGAGAGCAGGCTATGAAAGCTTGTGGCAACGTTATCCAGAACGCATCAAACGTCTGGATGCAACTCAAACGCCTGAGCAGGTATTTGAGCAGGCCTTAAGTTATTTAAAATAAGCTTGGAATTAAAATACTTTTTATTTAATTTTTCTCTAGGTTTATCTGTGAAGAATCTTCTATATTAAGACTGATATAGAAGATTTTTTAATCATATGAAAACGACCAAAACTGAGATAGAACAATTTTTACAAAAAGAATTTCCGCAAAGTCTGGAGAAGTGCCGGATTGAAGCCGTTTCTCCGCGTGGAGCCACTCTGCTTTATCAGGTGAGATCAGAAGAATTGCGCCCAGGCGGCACAGTTTCTGGTCCAACCATGATGACCTTGGCGGATTTTGCTCTTTATGTCGCGATTCTGGGTGAAATTGGATTGGTTGGTTTGGCTGTGACCACTAACTTGAATATCAATTTTTTACGTAAACCTTCAGGTGGAACAGATATACGGGGAGAGTGTAAGCTCATCAAGGTGGGCAAAGCATTGATTGTGGGAGAAGTCTGGATTTATTCGATTGATCATGAAGAACCTGTGGCGCATGTGACCGGAACATATTCAATTCCACCACAACGTTAATTATCTGAAATATAAAAGATTGACTGTAAATAGCCTAAGCTACCTTTGAGCAGATAAAAATCTAAAAAGAAAAGGAGATATCATCCAAGGATGTTATCTCCATCTACTTTTAACAATTCACCAAAGGCGTTTCCACTTCAAAATTTGGTGGGACGAGGACTGTTTTGCGTAATTCTGGTAGCAGCTCGGGATAATCCAGGGTGAAATGCAAACCGCGAGATTCTTTACGGTGCATGGCGCAGCGCACGATCATCTCGGACACCAGCACCAGATTGCGCAGCTCGATCAGATTTTTGCTGACCTGGTAATCCTGATAGTACTCGGTAATTTCTTTTTTCAGCATTTCAATACGATGTAGCGCACGTTCCAGGCGTTTGGTCGTGCGGACAATGCCAACATAGTTCCACATGGTCTGACGTAGCTCATCCCAGTTTTGCAGAATCACGACATCCTCATCCGGGTTGGTCACCTGAGAATCATCCCAAGCTGGAACTGCAGGAGCTGGCTGATCGGCCTTGAAATTTTCCTGAATGTGCTTGGCCGCACTCATTCCATAGACAAAACATTCTAAAAGTGAGTTACTCGCCATTCGGTTAGCACCATGGAGGCCAGTGTAAGAGGTTTCCCCAATCGCATAGAGTCCTGCAATATCAGTCTGACTGTTTTCATCCACCATGACGCCACCGCAAGTATAATGGGCTGCCGGAACGACTGGAATCATGTCCTTGGTAATATCAATACTCAGCTCGAGCAAACGGGCATACAGGGTAGGGAAATGTTCTTTAACAAAGCTTTCATCTTTATGGGTAATGTCCAGCCAGACATGACGAATACCGAGCCGCTTGATTTCATAGTCGATGGCACGTGCCACAATATCACGCGGTGCGAGTTCGGCTCGTTCATCAAAACGCAGCATAAAGCGTTCACCATCAGGCAGGCGCAGATAAGCACCTTCGCCGCGCATTGCTTCAGTAATCAGGAAAGAACGTGCTTGCGGATGATAAAGACAGGTCGGGTGAAACTGGTTAAATTCCATATTGGCCACCCGGCAGCCGGCACGATAGGCCATGGCAATACCATCACCCGTAGCAATATCCGGATTTGAGGTGTAAAGATAGGCTTTCATGGCACCGCCACAGGCTAGCGCGGTAAATGGTGCCAAGAAAGTATGCACTTTTTCAGTTTTTTCATCCAGTACATATAAACCCAGCGCGCGATTATCGCCGTCTAAACCGAGCTTTTGTGAACAGATCAGGTCAATCGCAATATAGTTTTCAAAGATTCTAATATTCTGTTTTTCTTGGGCACGTTGTACCAGAGTAGTGGAAATGGCACGACCCGTGGCATCGGCCGCATGAATAATTCGGCGCTGTGAATGACCACCTTCACGGGTAAGATGTAACTGTTCCTGTTCGTCGAGAGTAAATTGAACGCCGTGTTTCAGCAGGAAATCAACCGAGGGCTTACCACCTTCTACCGTCTGTTTAACCGCATCCATTTCACACAGTTGCGCACCTGCAATCATAGTGTCATCAATATGCTGTTCAATCGAATCCATTTCATCCAGGACTGCGGCCACGCCGCCTTGAGCATAAAAGGTGCTGGCATCTGTCAGGGTAGATTTCGCCAAGACTGCAATATTAAAATGATCCGGGAGCGATAAGGCTAAACTTAAACCGGCACCGCCACTGCCCACAATAATGACGTCAAATTGATGGGTAAGGGATAAATTAGACATGTCCATCAGCTAATTTTAAAAAAAGTTTGGTAATAACAGCGCTTTTTTGTACAAAAGGCAAGCGTTGAAGTGCTCATTTATTGATGAAAAAAATTAATCAAAGCCTTAACTTAATGCTTTAATAGTGAGATATTGCCCAGAATAAAGTATTGAAACATATTATTACTTAAACTTTACAGTGTTTGTGATAAAACCTATTTACATAAATTTATCAACAATTTGAGTGAATAATTTATATGAAAATTCTAGACTTAAAAAAAGGATTATTTGCAGCGACCCTCACCATGAGTGCTGCACAGTTGCAGGCGGTCACGCCGGTTGATTTTTCAAATCTGGTCGAGCAGGTCAGTCCTGCAGTGGTCAGTGTCAATGTCGTTAAAAAAATGAGCGAAGAAGAGCTCTTACAACAACAAGTGCCGGAAATTCTGCGCCGCTTTTTCGGCAATCAGGTGATTATTCCGCAGCAGCGTATGCCACAGGAAAAGACGGGCTATGGCAGTGCATTCTTTATCAGCAAGGATGGTTATCTGCTGACCAATCATCATGTGGTTGAAGATGCTTCCAAAGTCACCATTACCCTGAATGACCGTCGGGAAATTGATGCCACTGTTGTAGGGAGTGATGCACGAACTGACGTAGCTTTGCTTAAAGTTAATGGCTCGAATTTTCCAGAATTACGGACGGGTGATGTAGGACGCTTACGTGTTGGTGAGCCTGTACTCGCAATTGGTTCGCCATTTGGTTTTGATTATTCCGCTTCTGCCGGAATCGTTAGTGCCAAAATGCGTAATATGATGGGTGAAACTGCAGTACCTTTCATCCAGACAGATGTAGCATTGAACCCGGGTAATTCAGGGGGTCCTCTATTTAACCAGCGTGGTGAAGTGGTCGGTGTCAACTCACGGATCTTTAGTGGAACCGGTGGGTATATGGGCTTGTCTTTTTCCATTCCGATTGATGTCGCGATGGAAGTTGCAGATCAGCTGAAGAAAAATGGTAAAGTGACGCGTTCTTATCTGGGTGTAAGTTTACAGGATATCGACCGTAACCTGGCCGAATCTTATAATCTGCCTAAGCCTGAAGGTTCCTTGGTGACTCAGGTTGCACCAAATTCACCGGCTGCACGTGCAGGTCTGCGTGCCAGTGATGTGATCTTAAAGTACAACGGTACCCCAATCTCACGTACCAGCGAGTTGTTGAACTATCTGAACCGTACTGCACCTCAGCAGCAGGTACAACTTGAAATCTTGCGTGATGATAAACGCCGTAGTATTGCAGCGACTTTAAGTGCGGCACCAGACGATACTCCGGCAAAAGCAAGCATACAGGCTAAACCCAGCAAAGGACCAGTGATCGGGGTTTCAATTCGTGACTTAAGTCCAGCAGAGTTAGCGAGTTTGGAAATCAAAGGCGGTGTGGTGATTCAGGATGTACGTCCGGGTGGTATTGCAGCACAGGCACGAATCATGCCGAATGATGTAATCACGCAAATTAATAACCAGACAGTACTGAATTCAAATCAGTTTGTGCAGGAGGTGTCTGAACTGAAAAAGGGTAGCATCGCGCGCGTGACCTTGATTCGTCAGGGGCAGCTTGCGGTGGTCGGGATGCGTATCTCATAAGATTGCTGGATTTTCGTGAAAGACCGCTTGTAGAAGCGGTTTTTTATTTTTTGCAATTTATCCGGGCGATAAATTCGGTAGACTCTATAGCCTTAAAATCATGGAAAGGATAACAGCACAGTGAGCGGTATTTTTGATCTTGCATTAACGGTAAAAGCCAAACATATTGATGGATTGGGCCATGTGAATAATGTGGTCTATGTGCAATGGATGCAGGACGTCGCATCAGCTCATATTGAAAAACTGGGCCTGGGGCTCAAGCAATATGTGGAACTGAAACATGCCATGGTCGCGGTTGAGCATCAGGTGCAATATCGCAAGGCGGCTTTTGAGGGGGACGAGATTATTCTGCGCACCTGGCTGAATGATATCAATGCCCTGTATTCCTTTAGACAATATGCATTTTATCGACCACAGGATCAGACTCTGTTGTTTACTGGAAGTACCCAATGGGCCTGTATTGAAATGGCCACGGGGCGTCCAAAACGCATGTCACCAACTTTTACTCAAGCTTATCAGCCACTTTCAGAATATGTAAATCCTTTTGATTTTTCAACTTTACAGCTGGATTAATGAGGCAACATTTTCCAGTTTGATCAGTACATCTGGATAATATTGGGGAAGAAGTGGAGTTGGGGAGCTATTTTCTAATCATGGTGATCCAGACTTCATCTGACTGAAGTGTACGCGACCTAGGGAATAAAGGAAAAAATATAATTCTTTTTCTAGATCACCATTCTGCTATAATCCTTCGCAATTTCTATTCGGCTTTTGTTATGTAATATTTTTAAATTACATAGCGCGTTTTTTCTCAAGGTAACCCATGGCGCAAGCTAAAAAATCTGTTGATATTAAAAACATTCGTAACTTCTCGATTATTGCGCACATTGACCACGGTAAATCGACCCTAGCGGATCGCTTTATTCAAACTTGTGGCGGCTTGCAAGATCGTGAAATGCAGGCTCAAGTCCTTGACTCAATGGAGCTTGAGCGCGAACGTGGGATTACCATTAAAGCCACTTCGGTAACCTTGTACTATACTCATCCCAACGGTCAAGAGTATCAGTTGAACTTTATTGATACACCGGGACACGTTGACTTCTCGTATGAAGTATCACGCTCGCTCGCTGCCTGTGAAGGTGCCTTGCTGGTGGTAGATGCTGCGCAGGGCGTAGAAGCACAGTCGGTTGCTAACTGCTATACCGCAATTGAACAAGGTTTGGAAGTACTTCCGGTACTGAACAAGATTGACTTGCCGCAAGCCGAACCTGAACGGGTTATTCAGGAAATTGAAGACATCATCGGGATTGAAGCCACAGAAGCGCCGACCTGTTCTGCAAAAACAGGTTTGGGTATTGAAGGTGTGCTTGAAACACTGGTCAATGTGATTCCTGCACCGGAAGGTGATCGTGAAGCACCATTGCAAGCCCTGATTGTAGATTCATGGTTTGATAACTACCTAGGTGTCGTTTCTCTAGTTCGGGTCAAGCAGGGTCGAGTGCGTAAAGGCGACAAGATGTTGATCAAATCAACTGGTCAAACGCATATTATTACTTCTGTAGGTATCTTTAACCCGAAACATACTGAAACCGGTATGCTGGAAGCGGGTGAAGTTGGTTTTGTCATTGCCGGTATCAAAGATATTTTCGGTGCGCCAGTCGGTGATACGATTACCTTGGCAACCACACCTGAAGTGGCAACATTGCCGGGCTTTAAAAAGGTGAAACCACAGGTTTATGCTGGTCTATTCCCGATTGATGCCAGCGATTTTGAACCTTTCCGTGAAGCATTGCATAAGCTACAAATTAATGACTCGGCCTTGTTCTTTGAACCTGAAAGTTCAGATGCACTCGGGTTTGGTTTCCGCTGTGGCTTCTTGGGCATGCTGCACATGGAGATCGTACAAGAACGTCTGGAACGCGAATACGATCTTGACCTGATTTCTTCTGCGCCAACTGTAATTTATGAAGCGGTGATGAAGAATGGTCAGACGATTTATATCGACAGTCCATCCAAAATGCCGGATGGTTCAACCGTTGAAGATCTGCGTGAACCGATTGCTGAATGTCATATTCTTGTGCCGCAAGAATACCTAGGTAATGTCATGACATTGTGTGTTGAGCGCCGTGGTGTGCAAAAAGACATGAAGTTTATGGCGAATCAGGTTTCCATTACTTTCGAAATTCCAATGGCCGAAGTGGTGATGGATTTCTTTGATAAATTGAAGTCTTGTTCACGTGGTTTTGCATCACTCGACTATAACTTTGTCCGTTTTGAAAGCTCATCTTTGGTAAAAGTTGATGTCTTGATCAATGGGGAAAAAGTCGATGCCTTGGCGATGATTTGTCACCGTAATGATGCACGTCATCGTGGTATTGCACTGGTTGAAAAAATGAAAGACCTGATTCCACGTCAAATGTTTGATGTCGCGATTCAGGCGGCAATTGGTGCGCAAATCATTGCACGTTCGACCGTAAAAGCGATGCGTAAAAACGTATTGGCGAAGTGTTATGGTGGTGACGTCTCACGTAAGAAAAAACTTCTGTCTAAACAGAAAGAAGGTAAGAAACGCATGAAACAGGTGGGTAGTGTAGAAATCCCGCAAGAAGCGTTCTTAGCCGTATTAAAAGTCGAACGCTAAAATAATAAGGATATAAGCCCATGGATTTTGATTTTAATTTGATTCTTGTGCCTGCGACCCTGTTTTTTGTCGCAGTGTGGTTACTAGACAAGTTTGTTTTGAAACAAAGACAAACCCGAGGTAAGGGCCATGAGAATTTCATTATCACCTGGGCTTATGACTTTTGGCCGGTACTGACCATTGTGCTGGTACTGCGTTCGTTTTTATATGAACCTTTTAATATTCCATCCGATTCGATGGTGCCGACGCTGGAAACCGGTGATTTTATTCTGGTGAATAAATTTGACTATGGCATCAAACTGCCTATGGTCAATACCAAAATTATTGATACCGGCAGCCCGGAACGTGGTGATGTAGCGGTATTCCGTTATCCACCGCAACCGACCATCAGTTATATCAAGCGTATTGTCGGCTTGCCAGGCGATCATATTGTTTATGATCATGGCCAGTTGAGCATTAATGGTGAAAAAGTGGCGAAAGTTCCAGTAGAATTTAGCCGCGAAAAAGACCGTTTAGATACTCCAAATGCCATTTATCATAAAGAAACCTTGGGTGAGCATACCTTTACCATGCGTGAGCTGGAAGGTGTGAATGTCGCTCGTCAGGCACCTTTTATTAACTATCTGGAAAATGGTAAATATTCAGGTGAAAATGGTTTATATTGGGAAGTAAAAGTGCCAGAAGGTCATTACTTTGCGATGGGGGATAATCGCGATCAGAGTGCTGACAGTCGTTTTTGGGGGCTTGTTCCGGAAGAAAACTTAACAGGTCGTGCCTTCTATATCTGGATGCATAAAGAACCTGGCTTTAAATTGCCATCGTTTGGTCGAAACGGAACAATCGATTAATTGTTTCAATAAGGAAAATAAAAATGAGACATCAACAAGGTGCTTCTTATATTGGGGTTTTATTTGCAATCGTGGGCTTTGCATTTCTTGCAAAAGTGGCGATTGCAGTGTGGGGGCCATACTTCGATGATCGTATGGTAGATGGTGAGATTGAGGCGCTGTTAAAAAGCGCTCCAGCCAATATAACGCCAGAAACATTCCGTCAACAGATGAGTCAGCGTTTAGAAATGAATAATATTCGTGATCTAAAGTTTGACGAAATTGCCAAAGTCACCAATACCGATGGTTTACAGGTGCACAAGAATTATGAAATTCGTAAAAATTTCATAATGAATATTGATTTAGTGATGAAGTTTGAGAAAGAGTTTGATCAAAGCACAGTCAAAGCTAAATGATGAACGTCTTGCCAAACGGATCGGCTATCAGTTCAAACAGGCTGATTTGCTGAAACTGGCATTGACTCATCGTTCAGTCAGTCATAAACACAACTACGAGCGCCTGGAATTTCTGGGCGATTCTCTTTTAGGGATGATCATTGCGAATTATCTTTTTAATGCCTATCCAAGCGAAAATGAAGGCCGGTTGACGCGTATGCGTGCAACCCTGGTTCGTCAGGAAGCATTAGGAAAAATCGCCAATGATTTAAAACTGAGCCAGAATTTAATTCTCAGTACTGGTGAATTGAAATCTGGTGGTCATCATCGTGAGTCTATACTGGCAGATACGGTAGAAGCCATTATTGGTGCAATTTATGTCGACTGCGGTGATCTCACCGTGCTAGAACCGATTGTGTTAAAATGGTACGAGCCATATTTAGATCATATTGAGCCGACAGATCAGCTTAAAGATCCTAAATCTCGCTTACAAGAGTATTTACAAGCACGTAAGAAACCTCTCCCAGTTTACGAGGTTGTAGATATTCAAGGTGATGCACCCAATCAGCATTTTAAAGTGGAATGCCAGATTGCGGGATTACCGACCATGCAAGGCGAAGGCGCGAGCCGACGTTTTGCTGAACAAGCCGTTGCTGCGGATATTTTGAAACTTTTGGAGCATAAGTCTTAATGACTACTCATTCCGATCACATTGATGCTGATCACGAGTCGCAAAGCGACAGTCACGACCTTATTAGTCAATTTTTTAGTGCACAAGGCACCGAAATCCCATCAGATTATCGTAGTGGTTTTGTGGCCATTGTCGGTCGCCCGAATGTGGGTAAATCTACCTTAATGAACCATATTCTGGGTCAGAAGCTTTCAATTACTTCACGTAAACCGCAAACCACACGTCATAAAATCGTGGGGATTGATTCACGTGAAAAATCTCAGGCTGTATTTGTCGATACACCGGGGATGCATAAAAAAGAAGTCCGTGCCATCAATAAAATGATGAACCGTGCGGCACATTCGGCTTTGCGTGATGTGAACCTGGTTTTATTCGTGGTGGATGCACAAAAGTGGACGCCAAACGATGATCTGGTTCTGGAAAAGCTAAAAAATGCTGAAATGCCAGTGATTCTAGTGATCAACAAGCTGGATACTTTTGAAAACAAGAATGAAGCTCTGCCGCTGATTCGTGAACGCGAAAAGCTGATGAACTTTGCGGAAATCGTACCGGTATCTGCACTTCGTGGTGCCAATCTTGAACATCTACGTGACACGATTGCCAAGTATCTTCCATTCCAGCCACCCCTGTATTCACTGGATCAACTGACCGATCGTTCAGAGCGTTTCCTGGCATCTGAAATTATCCGTGAAAAGATCATGCGTCAGCTGGGTGAAGAACTTCCATATGATTTGACCGTTCAGATCGAATCCTTTAAAACTGAAGAGCCGGTCTTGAATGAAAAAACCGGTCGTATGAAAGCCGCCTGTACGTATATTGATGCCACGATTTTTGTTGATCGTCCGAGCCAAAAAGCCATTGTGATTGGCGAAAAAGGTGTCAAACTGAAAAAAATCGGTATGGATGCGCGTCTCGACATGGAAAAAATGTTCGAGCAAAAAATCATGCTGACCCTTTGGGTGAAAGTCAAAGGTGGCTGGTCTGATGATGAGCGTGCATTAAAAAGCTTAGGTTATAGTGATATCTAAGCGATAAAAATTTGTAAGACCCTTTAAGGAATGCTGTGATGATAAAAGTGTTAGCAGTAGTTGTATGTGTTTTATTCCTGCAAGGCTGTATTCATAAAGTGGTCACGGTTCCTGTCAAGGTGGCTTATAAAACCACAAAAGTCGCAGTCAAAGGTACTGCGGCTGTTGTGGGTGCAGTGATCCCGGATGGGGATGACGAAGAAGATGATAAAAAATCAAAAAAAGATAAGGATTAAAGTACCCGCTTATGCGTAATGAAGTACTGCATGGCTATTTGATTCATCATCGTAAGTACCGTGAACGCAGTCATATTGTGCATTTATTTACCCAAGAATATGGCAGGGTAGATGGTATTCTCAGGCAAATGCCACCACCACAGTATCAGCCCATTCACTTGCAGGCTTCAGGTAAATCCGAACTCAAAAATTTTACTAAACTGGAAATTGTTAATCAGCCGATTTTCTTTTTTGGCGATGCCTTTTTTTCAGGTTTTTATCTGAATGAAATTTTGCTGCGCTTATGCCCACTTGAAGTGGAAATGCCGCAAACCTTTGCTAAATATGCAGAGACCTTAACCGCATTGCAGCAATTATCCGCACAATCCAACCCGAATTTATATTTAAAACAGATCTTGCGCCAGTTTGAGCATGTTTTGCTGGAAGAGCTCGGTTATGGTCTGGATTTTTCGGTAGATGCCAATCAGGCGCAGATTGATCCGTTACAACACTATTATTTTCAGCTCAATGCCGGTTTTATGCCATCAGCCAAAGCCTTACGCTCCACCCTATCCGGTCAACAGATTTTAAGCATGTTGACGCATGAAAATGGTGGGGATTTTAATCCGGAACAGTTACAATTACTGACGAAACTGTATCGACAGGTGATCACGGCCTTGCTTGGTGATCGACCGCTTAAAAGTCGACAACTCTGGATTCAAAACTCTCAATCTCAATCGTAGTTAGGAAAAGATTATGGCTGCATTACTTGGTGTCAATATTGACCATGTCGCAACATTAAGACAAGCACGTGGTACGACGTACCCAGACCCAGTCAATGCTGCATTGATCTGCGAACAGGCGGGGGCAGAGGGCATTACCTTGCACTTGCGTGAAGACCGTCGTCACATTCAGGATGACGATGTACGTCGTATGCGTCCTGCGCTAAAAACCCGTATGAACCTTGAGTTGGCGGTAACGGATGAAATGATCGCCTTTGCCAAGGAAATCAAGCCGCAGCATGTTTGCTTTGTGCCTGAAAAACGCCAAGAAGTGACCACTGAAGGTGGTTTAGATGTCGTGGGTAATTTTGATGCTGTAAAAGCAGCGACTCAAGAGCTGGCAGCCATTGGTTGTGATGTATCTTTATTTATTGATGCTGATTTTGCACAAATTGATGCAGCAGTTGCTTGTGGTGCACCGACGATTGAGATTCACACAGGCGCCTATGCCGATGCAGAAACTCCAGAAGCGCAACAAGCGGAACTGGAACGCATTGTGAAAGGTGCTGAATATGCTGCATCTAAAGGTTTGGTGGTAAATGCGGGCCATGGCTTAAATTTGGATAACGTGACGCCAATCGCCGCGATTCCACAGATTCATGAACTCAATATTGGTCATTCTTTAATTGCAGATGCGGTATTTGTGGGTCTGGCACAAGCGGTTCAGCAAATGAAAGCCGTGATTAAGTCAGCGCGTTAAGATTAGAGTAGTTATGTCGAATATTAATTATGATGAACTGATGCAGCCGGTGATTGCGTTCCTCGGTTGTGAAACACCGCAAGCATGGCTGGATATGGCGGTCGAAAATCTGGAAATCTTGATGCAGGACCATGCCAACTGTGAAAAAAAAGCGGCCAGCACGGCCATGAACCTGATGTTTCGTTATAGCTATTTTGTTGATCTACAGGTGAAGCTTGCACAGCTGGTACGTGAAGAAATGCTGCATTATGAGCAAGTGCTTGAATTGATGAACAAGCGCGGTCAGGCTTGGCAAAACTTGAGTGCAGGGCGTTATGCCGGTGGTTTGCGTAAGGAAATCCGGACTTTTGAACCTGAAGCCTTGATTGATGTCTTGGTGATTGGTGCCTTTGTAGAAGCGCGTTCCTGTGAGCGTTTTTACGCGCTTGCTTCGCGTGTTGATGATGAATTGGCACGTTACTACCGCTACCTGCTCAAGTCTGAATCTCGCCATTTTGAAGACTATCTGGCTTTGGCGATGGATGTGGCTACCACAGCGAAACTGAAAAATCCGAAAGAGGATATTCAGGAGCGAATCCTGCATATTCGTGAAGTTGAAAAACAGCTAATTCTCACGCCTGATGAAACTTTCCGTTTTCATAGCGGTGTTCCGGCTCAAGCGGCTTAATCTCGGTGACAGCTTAAAAATCCTCCATCTATGGGGGATTTTTTATATCTCGAAATTTTAAAAGAGGGGTATTTATATATCGAGTTTTATGAGGGATTGAAAATAATTATTTATTTTAAATATTTGAAAATAACAAGCCGTCAAATTTTAAGTAATAAAAAAGCCCACTTCATTATGAGTGGGCTTTCTTGAATTTGGCTCTCCAACCTGGGCTCGAACCAGGGACCTGCGGATTAACAGTCCGTCGCTCTACCGACTGAGCTATTGGAGAATCTGAAAGCGATTATAGAGAGATTTTGACAGGGGTCAAGCAAAAATTATCATATTTATTATAAATACAGCCTGTCTGTTTTTAATTTAGGCAATTGCATAAATTTCACGAAAAATACTTGTCAGAATAAATTTCACTTGCTAGATTAAAACCATAAAGTCGTTTGACCAAATGGTCAAACAGTGTGGATTTAAACCTACTTGCCAGCACAAAAATGGCTAAACCGGAGACAGCGAATGAATACGCTCAGCATCCCTCAAATTTTCTCTCAACTGGCTTATTATCAAGAAAACTATCTGCAAATTATTGCTGATCCTGCACAGTATTATATCCCGGTTAAAGACGCTTATATCACGCTATGGCCCTTGGCGCAAAAATCACTTTATTTAGGTGATTTGCTGCAATTATGGTTTGCAGAAAAATGGTTGGTAGAAACTGAACGTCAATTTAACTTTGAAGTTTTCCTGAATGCAGACTATCTGAAAGAGCAAGACAAAGATCTTTATATCTATGCCATTTCTGGGAATCTTTTGACGGGAACCAATCAGTCTAAAGCGTGGCAAGCCTCAATAACACAAACACAAGATGTGGAATTAGCCAATGTTTCCAAGCATTATTTTGAGTTTCAAGGCTTAACTCGACCACGCTTGTCATTTGTTGAAGCGGTGCAGGCGAAAAGCAGTATTATTTAAATGAATTACCTGATGAGTTGTGCAGGCTAGCAATTTCATTCAGTCCGAATAATCATACAGGTCGCAGTGGCATGAGCATACAGGCGACCTTCTTCATCCAGAATCTGACCTTCAGAAATACCTAAATTTTTACTGAGATTAATTGATTTTCCTACGGCTTTCAGTGGCTCATTCTGAGGTATAGGGCGGCACATCTTTACATTCAGATCAATGGTGCCATAACCGACACCTGCTTCAAGTAAAGTATGAATCGCGCAGCCTGTCACGGTATCCAAAACGGTTGCAGCAAAACCACCATGGACGCCGCCAAGCGGATTTAAATGTCGATGATCAGCTTTGACCTTAAATTCTACATGTCCGCTTTCAATCACTGCTGGTTGCATCGACATGGTTTCGCTAATACTTGGGGCCGGGATTTTTTCATCACGCATCGCTTCCAGTAATGCTAAACCGCTCATTTCTTTTGGGTTCATTGTACTTTTCCTTTCATTATTCTTGAGTTATTGAGGTTTAATTCAAAATTGTGACATCGATAATAGCAATCTGGTATAGGAATGGCGGATTATTTTGTAAGAAGTGCATTGCCTGCACCTGAGTAAAATCATTTTTATAAAAAATAAGAAATAGAATAATTTATGGCACGATACTGGTATACATTTCTAATGAAATATCTCAGATCTAAATAATCTGCCAAAAAAAACGAATCTTATAAAAGAATTAAAAAATCGAGTGATAGGGTGATGAAACAGTTTCTGCATGTTTGGGTGCCTATTTTTCTCAGTAATGCCATTATTATGCTCAGTAGTTTGTTCGACGTGATTTTTCTATCACATTTTTCACCTCAGCATGTGGCTGCATTGGCAGTCTGTTTGTCTGTTTATTCTTTGTGCTTTGTGACGGGTATTGGGGTGTTACAGGGCATGATGCAAGAGCTGGCAGAAGCCAATGGACGTCAGGATTATGTGGATATACAGCGTATTGTGAAGCAAAGTATTTTGATTGTACTGGTGATTTCTGCTGTTGCGATGTACCTGTTTAATCATGCAACTCCTTTACTTCATTTTTTAAAGGCAGATGCGGCCTTACAGGCATTGATTGTGTCATGTCTGTGGCTGTTGGCTTGGACGATTCCAGCGCATTTATTGTTGCGCATTTTATATATTTTAACCCAAGCCTGTGGGCAGGCTAAGCGCGTGTTCTACGCCAATATGATCTATTTACTGCTCAAAGTGACTTTGGCTTATGTCTTGATTTATGGCATTGAAGGTTATGTTACAAGCTATGGGGTTGAAGGTGCATTCATGGCACATTTGATTGTGCAGTGGGTACTGTTGTTTGTTTACTATTTTTTCTTCCTTGAGCGGAAGTTAAAGATCCAGTGGTCTGGTGTTTTCTTTCACTGGCAGACTTTGTGGAAAATTTTAAAAATTGGATTGCCCAATGCGGTGGTGACTTTTGTGGATGTATTTGCCATCAGCGCGATTGCTTTGCTGATCTTGCCTTTGGGTGACATTGTAGTGAATGCACATTAGGTGATGCTTGGTTTATTGGGCCTGATGTTTATGTTGCCGATGTCGATGGCATCCGCCTTCGGTATTTTAGTGTCGACTAAAATCGGTGCGGAGCAGATTGATGCTGCATGGCAACTCAGTAAGCGGGCACTGATGGCTGTGATGCTAATAGCTATCGTTGTCGTGTTGACTATTTGGGGCTTAGATAGTTGGATTGTGGGGTTATTTAGCAATGATGCGCAGGTGATTGCATTAGCCTTGGCATTGATCTTGTTAATGTGTTGGATGCATATCTTTGATGCGCTACTGGTGATTAGTTTGGCAATGCTACGTTGCTGGCGTGAAATTGTCAGACCAATGTTTATTTTTATCAGTACGGTGTTGGTCGTGGGCTTAGGGGGTAGTTGGTATGTGGCGTATCATCCAATGACACTGTTCAATTGGCAAAGCAATGCATTGGGGATTCATGGTTTTTGGTGGATGTTGAGTATTGCGTACAAGATTGCAGCAAGTCTATGTTTTGTTTGTTTACTCATGAAATACTTGAGCTATAAGCGAATACGGCTCACTGTTTAATACATGTTGAAGAACATAAAAAAACCCGCGAAATTCGCGGGTTTTTTTATCTAGCAAGCTAGATTATTTTGCAGCTTTTTCAGCTTCGATTGAAGCAATCGCAGCATCAACGCCTTCGATAGAATCAGCAGCTTTTTTGATACGTGCAAGTGCATCAACAAGTACTTCGTCAGCCGTTGCGTAAGAGATACGCATGAAACCGCCAAGACCGAATGCATCACCAGGAACCACTGCAACACCAGTTTCTTCCAGTAACCATGCAGAGAATTCTGTGCAAGACTTAAGACCTTTGGCACGAATCAACGGTTTGATGTTGGCATATGCATAGAATGCACCATCAGCAGGCAAGCAAGAAATACCGTGAATGTCATTCAAGCCTTTCACAACTAGGTCATGGCGACGTTTGAATGCTTCAATCATTGGCTCAAGTACATCTTGAGGACCATTCAAGGCAGCTTCAGCAGCAACTTGCGAAATTGAAGTTGGGTTTGAAGTTGACTGAGATTGGATCTTTTTCATTGCACCAATAAGTTTAGCAGGGCCCGCTGCGTAGCCGATACGCCAGCCAGTCATTGCATAGGCTTTAGATACACCGTTTAATACAATCGTGCGGTCATAAAGGTCTGGTGCAACTGTTGCGATGTTGTAGAACTCGTCATCCCAACGGATTGGTTCGTACATATCATCAGATGCGATAAATACTTCTGGGTATTTACGCAGTACGTCAGCCAGCGCTTCAAGCTCAGCTTTAGTGTAGATCATACCTGTAGGGTTAGACGGGCTGTTCAATACTACTAGACGTGTTTTGTCAGTGATTGCAGCTTCTAATTGTTCAGGGGTGATTTTGAAACGTTGTTCTTCACCACATTTCACAATAACAGGAACACCTTCAGCGATGATCACCATATCCGGGTAGCTTACCCAGAATGGTGCAGGGATGATGACTTCATCACCTTTGTTTAACAAAGCAAGGGCCAAGTTAAAGAATGATTGCTTACCACCACAAGAAACCAGAATCTGGTTTGCTGCATAGTCTAGGTTATTGTCGCGTTTGAATTTAGCAATAATGGCTTTTTTAAGACCTGGCGTACCGTCAACAGCGGTGTATTTGGTGAAACCGTTGTTAATCGCTGCAATTGCTGCATCTTTGATGTGTTGAGGGGTATCAAAATCTGGTTCACCTGCGCCCAAACCAATCACGTTGTGACCTGCAGCTTTTAATTCAGCAGCTTTGTTGGTCACAGCAAGCGTAGGGGACGGTTTGATGGCATTCACACGATCAGAGAGACGTACGTCCACGGCAGTATTCCTTCTTATAGGGATTAAAAAATAAAAAGCACATTATCTTAGCCTAAAATGGTGCAGATAGGGCAAAAGAATTTGGAAAACTTTAAGGAAAAAATGGTGTATTGGCCGAACTTTATCTTGAATTTCGATGCGCTGGAAGCAGGCAAGGGGAGACTTTTTACATCTCGGTCATGCATACGAATGCATGAAATATAAAATAAAAATGGCCACTTTAAAGTGACCATTTTGTGTTGTTGATGTTGTGGTTACACACTAAAGCGTGACAAATCTTCGTCCGGGCGTGCTGTTAAAATTTCCGCGCCGGTTTTGGTCACCAGAATCGTATGTTCATATTGTGCTGACAATGAATGGTCTTTGGTGACCACTGTCCATTTATCACCGAGTAATTTGGTTTTCCAGTCACCACCATTGACCATTGGCTCAATGGTAAAGGTCATGCCTTCTTCAAGTACCATGCCGGTATCTGGCTGACCATAATGCAGCACTTGCGGTTCGTCATGGAAAGTTGTACCAATACCGTGACCACAATATTCACGTACCACGCCAAAACGCTCGGATTCAACATACTGCTGAATGGCATGACCAATATCGCCAATGGTTGAACCCGGTTTTACAGTTTCAATACCCCGGTACATGGCTTCTTGCGCTACCTTACATAGACGGTTGGCAAGAATAGTGGTTTCACCACCCACGATGTACATCATGTTGGTGTCACCATGATAGCCATCTTTAATCACGGTCACATCAATGTTCAGGATGTCGCCTTTTTTCAATTTTTTACTGTCTGATGGAATGCCGTGACACACCACATGGTTCACAGAAGTACAAATGGTATGTTGGAAGGCAGGTCGACCCGGTGCAGCGCCATAGCCTAAGCATGCAGGAATCGCCTGTTGTTGATTGACAATATAGTCATGACAAATCGTATCAAGTTCCAGAGTGGTGACACCTGGAACAATATGCGGTTTGATCATATCCAAAACTTCTGCCGCCAGTCGCCCTGCCACACGCATTTTTTCAATTTCGTCAGGGGTTTTGATGAGTCGACGTGGAGCTTGATAAGTGTTGTTCATGATCTCTAAAAACTTTTGGAAATTTGTGTGTGACTATGGTATAAATAGCCGCCCATTTTATCAAATGCTTTTTCGTGAATAAATTTCACGGGCTTTGTGCGATGAGGCAAAAAAATCCGCACATATATCGACACATTACTCTGGGTGCCCTTTAGGGTGGAGAATGCGGGTATATGGAGGCCTAACCCAAACTTTAAGGTAAAGAAAATGGCAGATTACAACGTAAGCATGCGCGACCTTCTTCAAGCTGGCGCGCACTTTGGTCACCAAACTCGTTTCTGGAATCCAAAGATGCGTGATTACATCTTTGGTGCGCGTAACAAAATTCACATCATCAACCTTGAGCACACTGTTCCTGCGTTAAATGATGCTTTGAACTTTGCTAACAACTTGGCTAGCAAAAAGAACAAAGTTTTGTTCGTTGGTACTAAACGTGCAGCTTCTGCGATCATCCGTGAACAAGCTCAACGCGCTGGTCAACCATATGTAGATCACCGCTGGTTAGGTGGTATGTTGACGAACTGGAAAACACTTCGCCAATCTATCAACCGTTTAAAAGACCTTCAAACTCAATCTCAAGACGGTACTTTTGCTAAGCTGACTAAACGTGAAGCTCTAGAGCGTACTCGTGAGATGGAAAAACTTGAGCGTGGCTTAGGCGGCGTTAAAAACATGGGTGGTTTACCTGACGCATTATTCGTAATCGACGTTGATCACGAAGCGATTGCAATCAAAGAAGCTAAGAACCTTGGTATTCCTGTAATCGGTATCGTTGATACAAACTCTAACCCAGACAACGTAGACTACGTTATCCCGGGTAACGATGATGCGATCCGTGCAGTAACACTTTATGCTTCTGCTATGGCTGATGCGATTCTTGCTGGTAAAGAATATGCTCAATCACAAGCAAATGCACAAGCTAAAGCAGAAGAAGCTCCAGCTTCTGAGGCTTAATGCGTTTGACGCTAGCTTGTCATTTTTGCGACATGTGATGGTGGCAAAGTAAGCGTTATGTATGCAGGCGGCCCATGAGAACTCCTCTGGGCCGTTTCTGTTCTAAAAAGAATTCATTTTCTACCGAATTTAGGAGATAAACATGACTGCAGTTACAGCAAGCATGGTTAAAGAATTGCGCGATCGTACTGGTCTTGCAATGATGGAATGTAAAAAAGCTTTGACAGAAGCGGGCGGCGACGTTGAACTGGCGATCGACAACCTACGTAAATCTGGTCAAGCTAAAGCTGCTAAAAAAGCAGGTAACATTGCTGCTGACGGCGCGATCACAATTGCTCAAGACGGCAACAAAGCACTTCTTCTAGAAGTTAACTGTCAAACTGACTTCGTTGCAAAAGACGAAAACTTTGCTGGTTTCTCTGCGAAAGTTGCTGCTGCTGCACTTGCTGCAAACGTAACTGATCCTGCTCAAATCGCTGAATTGAAACTAGAAGATGGTACGACTGTTGAAGAAGCGCGTATCGCTCTTGTTCAAAAAATCGGTGAAAACATCCAAGTACGTCGTGCGAAAATTGTTGAAGGCGAAAACCTTGCAGTTTACAAACACGGTCTTAAAATCGGTGTTGTTGTTTCTTACACTGGTGATGAAGCTACAGGTAAAGGCTTGGCAATGCACGTTGCTGCGTTCAACCCAGTTGCTGTAAATGCTGAAGGCGTTTCTGCTGAGCTTATCGCGAAAGAGAAAGAAATTGCTGAAGCGAAAGCACTTGAATCTGGCAAGCCAGCAAACATCGTTGAGAAGATGGTTGTAGGTTCTGTTGAGAAATACTTGAATGAAGTTGTGCTTGAGCGTCAAATGTACGTAATCGACAACGACAAGAAAGTTGCAGACGTTCTTAAAGCAACTGGTACTACAGTTGCAAACTTCGTTCGTTTCGAAGTTGGTGAAGGCATTGAGAAAAAAGCAGAAATGAGCTTCGCTGAAGAAGTTGCTGCTGCTCAAGCTGCTGCAAAATAATTCCTTGGGAATTAGAAAAAGCCCTATCTGATTGATGGGGCTTTTTTATGTTGATTTATTCTTCATCAGCAATTCAAGAATAGGATTTGGGTTTGGTGATAGAGCTCAGATCATGTATTCATCATTTAATAAAAAAGTTATAAAAATGCCAAATAAAACCAATCTGAGCATCGGTGCAGTCATTGCACTGTTGATTGCTGCTTATCTGGGCCTGGATCTACAACAATCCCAACCACTTATTCCATCCGCATCTGATACTACAACTGAAACGCTTGATTCAGAGCCTAACTTAGTACCGTCTCAAAAGACTGATGATCTGGATCGAATTGCACGGGCGTTTCAACATCGCCAGAGTGATCTACAGGTTCGTTCAAGCGGGCAGGTGGTTGCTGTTTTACCAGATGATCATGAAGGATCGCGTCATCAAAAGTTCATCCTCGAGTTACCAAATGGCCAAACTATACTGGTTGCACATAATATCGATCTGGCACCGCGTATTCAGAATATTCAAAAACAGGATCAGGTCGAGTTTTATGGAGAATATGAATACAGTGACAACGGTGGGGTGATTCACTGGACGCATCATGACCCTGCACGAAAACATGTCGCTGGCTGGTTAAAACATCAAGGAAGAACCTATCAATAAGGTTCTTCTGATTGGATAAATCGAATATAGCGTTTAAATGCTCATAATTGCGCTGTTATGGCGTGATTTCCAGTTCGGTAGGATTTTACCTAAATAGGCATCCATGCACCAAATTGGGCCAATGAGGAGGAATTGGAGGTCTTTGAAGAATGAAGGCTTTTTACCTTCCACTTTGTGCCCATAAAATTGGCCAATCCAGGCCAAGGCAAACAGGGCAATAAAGAAACCGGTACCGACTGGCAGAATCCAGATGAGCCAGGCCATGACCAAAGTCAACGTAGCCATCGCTACTGCCAAAACAAGATCTAGGCGTGCATAGAAGATAAAAGCCAAAACCAGTAGCAGGGTAGTCAGCAAAGCGCTGAAATGCGCCAGAATGCCAATAATCGAAAAATAGATGGTCGGTACGCAAACCCAGTGAATTAGCTTGTTGGTTTTATTTTGATGGCTGTCGCTATATTCATCAAACCATTCAGATATTGTTTTCATTCTTCGCTCCATTCCATGAACATGTTTTTGCTTATCTGGAAATATAAAGCAGAATCCGGATATGGTCAAAAGTTAATCATGCAAGCGAGCGAATTTTATCAGGCAGGATGAGCCTACCAAAATTTTCTTGAAAGAACTTTAAGATAGGGCTGAGCAGGAGCGTTTATATTCTTCTAGAAAATGAGCACAATAAAAAAGCCACATTGCTGTGGCTTTTGTTAAATGTGTTGCAGGTCAAATCTTAAGAATTTGGACCAGCGACACGTTCAATACTGACTTTTGCAGTACCTGCACTGGTAATACCCAACTGTTTCGCAGCACCGTAAGATAAATCAACAACACGGTTACCATGGAAAGGACCGCGGTCATTTACTTTAACCACGACGCTCTTGCCATTATTACGGTTGGTTACGCGAATATAGCAGTTCAATGGCAGGCTACGATGAGCAGCTGTCATTGCGTTCATGTCAAAGGTTTCACCGCTTGCGGTTTTACGGCCGTGGAATTGACGACCATACCAAGACGCTGTACCTGTCTGACTGAATTTACGTACAGTATTAGAAGCCACTGTATTCAGTTTTTCAATCACTGAAGGCTCTTCTGCAGGAAGTTCAATTTTCGCTGCAATGGTTTCACGGCGAACTTTATCGCCAGAACGCTCAGTGATTGAAAGGCTGTTCAAATTTGTGAAATTTGAATTGAAGCTTTGAGCTTCTTTATTGAGTACTCGCGTTGCAAGACGCGAATTATCATTTTCATTGGTGAATGAAGATGACGGAACCATATCTGCCTGCGATTGCGTCAGCGTGACGATCGTGGCAATGGCCATAAAAGACTTCAAAATTGAAGAATGCATCGAATCAACTCCTAACAGCATATCTATTGGTTGTTCATAAATGGCTGAAAAACCATGTAAACATGCCTGATATTTAACTTATGCAACTACATTTAACGAAATGGATAATATTCATGTCGGCAATACCCTGTCTAGTGTTTAATTAAAATAGTTAAAAAAAGAACGCAAAATAAACAATTATTGATCAAAAAATAATCAATATTGTAACGTAATATTAAAATTGCTTAAAATACGCACAAATTAATCCATAAAAATGTTGACTTTCATAATTTGTATTAATTTTTAGTGTTAACGGCTGGTAATTTCGGTACCTAATAACCACAAAGCAGTGGCATACATACGGCTGCGATTATAGGTGGTAATCACTTGAAAATTTGGATAAGTGATGTAGTAAATCGAGCCATAATTTTCTTGTAATTGAATTACATTGACCAGATCCAGATCGTCAATTTTTACGATTGGATTCATTGGGCTGATGCCCTGCGTTTTTAACACACCATAAGGCATAGGTTGAGTCAGATCTTTGGCAATCACGGCATCGGGATTTGAACCGGTATAACGTGCCGGAAAGGCAATGGGCTGATTACGCTGCCAGCCGTGCTGTGCCAGATAGTTGGCAATCGAACCAATCGCATCTACCGCTGAGTTACGCAGGTCAATATGACCATTGCCATCGTAGTCCACGCCGAATTTTGGAATGTTGCTCGGCATAAACTGCGGATAGCCAACAGCGCCGGCATACGAACCCACCACAGAAGAGGTGGCAACCCCATCTCTATACGACCAGGCAATTAAAGCAGCCAGTTCATCCTGAAAATACTGGGCACGACGTTCATAGCCAAACCCTAAGGTTGCTAGGGCATCACGAGTGACAAAAGAGCCCTTGTTGCTACCAAAACCGGTTTCTACACCTAAAATGCCCAGAATGATCGCCTGTGGTACACCAAACTGCTGTTCAGCACGGTTAAGCGTTTCTGCATATTGCTGTTTAAAACGTACGCCGCGCTGAATGGTAGATTCAGCTAAGAAGTTAGTCTTATACGAATACCAAGGCTTACTTTCACCTGGGCGATTCATGATATTGATGATATTGGGCAGGTTACGCGTCCCACTCATGGCAGAATCTACTTGCTGGGCACTTAGCCCATAGCTCTGCATGGCATTCTGCTTAAAAGCGGCATAAGAAGGGTGATATTGGAAATCGTTGGCCAGACTCAAACTGCTGAGACCAAATGCGGTAAGTGCGATTGAAAGCTGCTTAAACTTTTTATAAAAATCCGATTTCAACATCTTGCTACGATTTCCAGTTTTTTTGATGAGTTGCTGGCGATGTCATTTGAATCATGCCATGAAAAAGATTGATAAAATTTTTTCAATCGTGAGGCTTAAAGTGCCAGATTAAAGATAACATTCGGATGAATAAGAGACCTAGCCGCTTATACAAAAATAGCGATGGATTGGCTATTTTTACGGCAGTTTGTCTTATAGAGTCGCTTATCTGTAACAAGCTATTTCACTGATCATAAAAAAGCCTGACCGAAGTCAGGCTAATTCCTCAAGATTTGTAGAAAATCTTGAACTATTCTGTATAGAACAAAGTGTCGTGATATTCGGCCATGGCGCGCAGCTCATCTTTATTCAAATTCAGAATGATTTTATCTGCTGCCATATTGATGGCCTTGATCACTGCAGATGCGCCAATATCTGCTGCCTTGCGTTTGATCATGCCAAGATCCAGGGTTTTATTAAAGTCGACCATAAAATGTCGTACTGTCGCTTCACCAAATTGCTTGTACAGGTTGCTGAACGCTTGTTTATCAATAGTCTGACCGGCTTTAAGTTCTGCGTAATGATGTTTTAAATTCGTCACCAGACTGGCATCCAGTGATTCACCAATGCGGAAATGTCCTTCAGGATCTTTAAACAGACTGCGCTCAGAGAATGCAATTGACTCTCTGACCACATCGTTCGGCGCTTTACTCAATAGCTGCTTCAGTAAAACCGCAACAGTCGACTTGATATAGCCAGCCAGTTTTTCCGCAGTATCACGTTTATCGCTGGCAGGAAAGCGACGCACCAGCTCGGTAAGAATCGCATCAATAATTTCATCATTAATCATTAATGCGGTTTTATCACGCAATGGGTAAAGCGGCTCACTTGAATTTTTGTTTTTTTGTGCAGTCTGAATTGTATTTAAAAGCTCTGCAGAAGGAATAAACCCAAAAAATGGCATTGTTCAACCTCAATGTTTTTTATTGTCGCGCTAAACGAATAGGGCGAGGCATCCATGTTAAATCCGATACACGGCAAGGGTTGATATCCAATCCACCACGGCGTGTATAGGTTGCGTAGACCATCAGCTTTTCCGGTTTCAGTTGCTGCCAGATATCGGCAAACATCTGCTCCACACATTGTTCGTGGAACCCATTATGCTGACGGTAGGAAATAATATAAGCTAAAATACTCTTATAACAAGGTTTTTTACCTTGATAACGTATAAAAACTGTTCCCCAGTCCGGCTGGCCAGTGACTGGGCAGTTACTTCTGAGTAAATGTGAATACAGCTGGATTTCACCTTCTGCTGCATCATCCGAATCCAAAGCCAATAAACTGGCATCTGGATGATTTTCTAGGCGCTCAGGTGTCAGCTCATCAATACAGATGCCTTCAGGCTTGCTGATCTCTAACTCATCAACCTGAAACAGTTGCAGTTTAACTTTAGCTTCAGCCGCAGTAGATAAATCTTTTTCTGCGGTCGCGATAAAGGCCTCTTTAGATGCAAACTTGGCAAAATTCAGGCTATTGAAATACAGCTTCAAAGATTTAGATTCGATCAGATTCGGCGAGGACGCTGGCAAGCTAATGCGGCCAATGGCGACTTGTGGCACACCTGCTGGATTTAACCAGGAAATTTCAAACACATGCCACCAGTCTGCACCTTGCTGAATCGCTTCGACATGTGCGTATTGTTCACGGGCAGGCGCGCGTGAAATCGGAAACAGAACATCAGGATGATATTCTGTCGGGTAATTGGTGTCTTTACCAAGGAGAGATTGTTCTACACTCATTATTCACGCATTCCTGAACCACGGGAGAGTAAATGATAGGCCACTGCATACAGCACGGCACAACATAAGGTAATTACTGTCAGTGAAATGGCGACATTGACATCGCTATGTCCTAAAATGCCATAGCGGAAAGCATTCACCATATACACGACAGGATTAATTAAAGATAAATTTTGCCAGAATGGGCTTAAGCTCGAAATAGCATAAAATACACCACCCAAATAGGTCAGTGGCGTTAACACAAAAGTCGGGATGATCGAGATATCATCGAAAGATTTGGCATAGACGGCATTGATAAAACCACCCAAGGAAAACAGCAGGGAAGTAATCAAGACTGTATATATAGTCACAAACCAGTTGGTGATGTATAAATCGGCAAAAAATAAGCTCACTGCACTGACAATGATCGCAACCAGTATCCCACGAATCACACCGCCCAATACATGACCCCATAAAATGGCATGCATCGGTACCGGACTCATGATCAGTTCTTCAATACTTTTCTGGAATTTTGAGCTGAAGAAGCTAGACGAGACGTTGGCATAGCTATTGGTGATCACGGCCATCATAATCAGACCGGGCACAATGAACTCCATATAACTATAGCCGCCCATTTCTCCAATGCGTGAACCGACCAGATTACCGAAGATCACAAAGTACAGGCTCATGGTAATTGCAGGTGGCAACAGGGTCTGTGGCCAGATGCGCATAAAGCGACGGACTTCTTTATAGATAATGGTATATAAAGCTACGCTGAGTTGATTAATGTTCATTGCGCAGCTCCATCCAGATTTTTCTCGACCATTTTCACAAAAAGTTCTTCCAGACGATTGGATTTATTGCGCATACTGCGTACCTGAATATTCTGTGATTCCAGCAATTGGAACAGATCATTCATGGTATGTGCCTTGTCCATGGTGATTTCTAAAGTCATCGGATCGATCAGGTTAAAACGCACGCCGATGATATCCAGATGCAAAGGTTCAATCGGTTCGGCCAGATCAAAAATAAACGATTCTTCATTGAGCTGACTCAGGAAGCTTTTCATGGTGGTGTCTTCTTTAATCACACCGCGATCAATAATCGCAATACGGCGACACAGCATTTCTGCTTCTTCTAGATAATGTGTGGTCAGAATGATGGAAGTGCCTTTTTCATTCATCTCGTTCAAAAATTCCCACATCGAACGACGCAACTCGATATCAACACCAGCCGTCGGTTCATCCAGAATCAGCAGTTTCGGTTCGTGCATCATGGCACGCGCGATCATCAGGCGACGTTTCATCCCGCCCGATAACATGCGGGCCTGAGTGGCACGCTTTTCCCATAAACCCAGTTTGGTCAGATAAAGCTCCGCCCGTTCCTGTGCAATTTTTTTAGGAATGCCGTAATAGCCTGCCTGAGTCACCAAAATATCAAAGGTTTTTTCAAACTGGGCAAAGTTGAATTCCTGAGGTACTACACCTAGGCACTGTTTGGCCTGGGAAGGGTGGGTATCCAGATTATGACCAAAAATTTCGACTGTACCGGAGGTTTTTTTTGTTAATGAGCTGATAATACCGATGGTAGTAGATTTTCCTGCGCCATTAGGCCCCAATAGCGCATAAAATTCACCTTCTGGTACATTTAAGTTAATCCCTTTCAATGCCTGAAAGCCATTGCGATAGGTCTTTGACACATCCCTTAAGATCAGTGCATCAGTCATGAATATCTCAAATGGTGAAAAGTTGAGATATTGTGAGTGATCTCGCAAAATAAGCCAAGTGATTCACATGCAATTCTGTGTTGCTGTTTTGGAACATTGTATAAAGCTTAAGCATAAAAATGATGAAGTTAGAGATAGTTGCTTTACCTTATGCTTTTTTTTGTTATGATGTGCGCGATCCAAAAAAGATGCGCTCATAGCTCAACTGGATAGAGTACAGGTCTCCGAAGCCTGTGGCGTGGGTTCGAGTCCCGCTGAGCGCACCATTTATTTAAACTATAAAACTGAAAAATAAATCAAATTAGTATCGCACACAGTTGCGGCCATCATCTTTCGCCCGATAAAGATTGTTATCGGCAGTTTTCAAAACGTCTAGAATATTTTTAGAACTGTCTGGCCAAGAAGCAATACCAATCGAAATGCTGATGAAACCTATGTTGTGAATTTCTTTACATGCAATCTCTTTTCTGAACCTTTCTGCACTTTCATAAACTTCAGTAAGATTGCTGTTCGGTATAATAATGATAAATTCTTCACCGCCATAACGGCAGCAAATATCATCTTTACGAAATTTTTGCTGCATCGTCTTGGCAATATGCTTTAAGACAACATCACCTTGATCATGACCATAATTGTCATTCACGTTTTTAAAGTGATCCACATCCATCAGAAGTACTGAAAACGGGATGTTCATTTTCATGTTTTGAGTCATGACGTAATTTAAACCACGACGATTCATCAAGCCGGTTAAAGGATCCGTATTAATATGATGATCCATCTTGCTCATTTGTTGTGAAAATTTGCGAACACTGAGCAGTAGGGCTAACTTGAATTTTGTGACCTCATAGTACCAAGGCTGGATATTCTTAATTTTTGAACCGATTTCTGCCTGATTTAGCAGACTCGCCATATCTGCCAGTTGATTCAACGGGGCCGAGATAGAGTCAGACAGTCGCCATACAATATAAAAAACAAGCAGATAAAATAAAAAGAATCCTGCGGCTAATTTATAAAGGATAGAATTTGCCTGTTTAAGTAAATCATGGGTGGGTTGTTGGGAAACCACGATCCAGTTTGAAGTCGGAATATGAGAAAAACCCGCCAGATTATCAGTGCCCTGGCTATTGATTAAACGAATTTGACCATTTTTATGCGCATGCATATATTCCAGACCAGTATTATTGCTGGCCAATTGACCGATTCTTTCACGATCGGGATGGAAAATAATTTTATTTTCATTGTTAATCACATACATATAACTATTCTTATAATTTTTATAAGTGGTTAGAAGCTGATTAATTACATTTTTTTTCTTTTAAATAAATCGCTGAACCGATGAAGCCCTGATAGTGATTTGACTTGTCAAAAATAGGTTGAGAAATAAACACAATCATATTTTTTTGCACAGAAAAATAGGGCGAAGATATATAAGTCGATTTTTTATGAAGAGAGTCAATAATCCCTTGAGTATGTTGTATTTTGCTTTTATCAATATGCAGAATATTAGGGGAAAAGTTTATCAGTCTGCCTTGGGTGTCACTGATCACAACACTGTTATAGTGTTCAGACTGATATTTTAATTTATTGACCTCGGCTTCTCTTAGCTCATTGTTATTAAAGTCTTGACCTAATATCTTGGCACTATAGTCCAGCTCAAGAAGCATATTTCTAAAATGGTTGTCTGTGCTTAATGCAATTTTATGTGCATGATCAGAGTTTAAGGCAAGAGAATTGTCGATTAACTGATTTTTTACGATCTGATAGCTAATAATGAGAGAAATAATAAAAAGGCTAGACACACTAAAAATAGCCAATAAAAGTATTAACTGCCTTAAATTGAGATCAAGGTGTTTCCTAAAATTATTAGCTGACATAAAAAATTAGATATACCTCGATGTATTTATGAGCATTGTAAGCTGTCATTAAAAAGTAAACATGTATTCTTTTCCGAATTGGTTTGATACTCTCTCCACCCATTGCTCTATTTTATCAGCTGTCATGACTTGAAAATCTCGCCAATAATATTTCATCTGCTTCCATACCATCTCGATTCGATTTAACTCAGGGCTATAAGCTGGAATAAAATACAAATTCGTCGAAAAGTTACTTTTAAGTAGCTCTCTGTAATCAGCCATCTTTTTACTTCTATGAATCGAGGCATTATCAACAATAAGAACCAATGGAAGGTTATAAGTCTGTTTTACTTGTTGAGCTATTCCAGTTAAATAGGCATAAAACCAAGTGCTTGTAACTGACTCTTGTAAACAACTTGTCACCAGTTTCCCCGTTGAAAGCAAACACCCCATGACATTAACTCGTTTTAATCTTATTGCATCAACCGCATGAACATCACC